>NZ_JARGEF010000194.1:0-15903 GCF_033794725.1 Streptomyces sp. ID05-39B
AGGGGAGGGAGGTCAGGGCTACTCCCGTCACCAGGAGGGCTGCCGCGCACCAGCGCAGGGCGCTTACCGGCTCGTTCAGGAAGGCGGCTGCCGAGGTCATGCCGAACACCGGGACGAGGAGCGAGAAGGGGGCCACGGTGGACGCGGGATGGCGGTGCAGCAGCCAACCCCAGGCGCCGAAGCCGAAGACCGTGGTGACCCAGGCGACGTAGACGACCGTACCGGCGCCCTGCCAGTCCAGTGCGCGCAGTGCGGCCAGGTCCCTGGACGGGCCCTCGGTCAGGAGGGAGAGGGCGAGGAGGGGGACGACGGGGATCGTGCTGACCCAGACCATGAAGTTCAGCGCGTCCGGCGGGGACGCCTTGCGGATGATGACGTTCGAGGCGCCCCAGCAGGCCGCCGCCGCGATGACCAGCGCGAAGGCGCCGAGCGGACCCGAGGCGCCCTCGTCCGCCGCGGCCACCCCGATGCCCGCGAGGGCCACCGCCATGCCCAGCAGGCGGACCGGGGTGGGGCGTTCGCCGAGGAACGCGAAGGCGATGCCCGCCGTGAACACCGACTGGATCTGGAGGACCAGGGAGGACAGCCCGGCCGGCATCCCCGCGTCCATGCCGACGAAGAGCAGCCCGAACTCGGCCACCCCCAGCACCAGTCCCACCGCCACGATCCACTTCCACGCCACCTTCGGGCGGCCGACGAGGAACACCGCGGGCAGGGCCGCCACCAGGAAGCGCAGGGCGGAGAAGAGGAGCGGCGGGAAGTGGCCGAGGCCGATCTCGATGACGGTGAAGTTCACTCCCCAGACGGCGGCGACGAGAACGGCGAGGAGGAGGTGGGCTGGTCGCATGCGTCGAGGATCACCTGCCCCGACCGTGAAGCACCAGCGATGATTGCTGCACGGTTCGATGTAGCAGAACTGATGAGAGGGAGGGACCCGTGCTCGATCTCCAGCGGCTGCGCGCCCTGCACGCCGTCGCCGTCCACGGCACCGTCGGGGCCGCCGCCACCGCGCTCGGCTACACCCCGTCCGCCGTCTCCCAGCAGATCGCCAAGCTGGAACGGGAGACCAGGACCGTCCTCCTCGAACGCGAGGGCCGCGGTGTCCGGCTGACCGACGACGCCCATCAACTCGTCGGCGCCGCACAGCAGTTGCTGGCGATCGTGGAGCGGGCGGAGACCGAGCTGGAGGAGCGCCGGGGAGTGCCGGCGGGACGGCTGAGCGTGGCCGCGTTCGGCTCGGCGGCCCGCGGCCTGATGCCCTCCGTCCTCGCCGAACTCGCCGACCGGCACCCCGCGCTGGACGCCCGCCTCACCGAGATCGACCCGCATCTGTCGGTGGGCCTCGTCGCCAAGGGGGCCGTGGACCTCGCCGTCGTCCACGACTGGGACATCGCCCCGCTGCCCGCCCCCGCGGGCGTCGAGCAGGCGGTCATCGGCGACGACCTGTGCGATCTGCTGGTCCCCGTCGGGCATCCCCTCGCGGGGCGGACGGGCGTACGGCGTGAGGAGCTGGGCGGCGAGCGGTGGATCTGTCAGCCGCCCGGCCGGGTCTGCCACGACTGGCTGGTCCGTACCCTCCGTGCGGCCGGGCACGAGCCGGACCTCGTCCACCAGGCCGAGGAGAACCCGACCCTCGTCGCCCTGGTCGCGGCCGGCCTCGGCGTCGGCCTCGTCCCCCGCCTCGGCCGGGGCCCCCTTCCCCCGGGCGCGGTCGAGGTCGCCCTCGACCCGATGCCGGTGCGCCGCCTGTACGCCCTGTGGCGCACCGGCGCCTCCCGCCGCCCGGCGATCGCGGAAGCGGTACGGGTACTGCGGGAGCACTGGCCGAGGGTGGCGACGGTCCACCGCGAGAGCCGGTAGACCCGCGGATCTCAGCGTCGGGCCAGCGCCAGCATGCTCAGGCCGAACATCAGGACGCCCAGGGGAAGATGGACCGAAGGAACGTGTGCGATGCCGAGCACGACCTGGACCGAGGCGAGGACGAGGAACCCCGACGCGTGCCAGACGGGCCGGACCGGGCCGCCGCCCGGCTTCCACGCCAGCACCGCCGCGAGCAGGTACAGCATCGACGCCCCGTACATCACACGGGCGCCGACATCGTGCAGCGTCGCTCCGTAGGACGAGGTCAGCAGCATCCCGGCGGAGACCGCCTGGAGGAAGATGGTCAGGGTCTGCAGGGCGATCGCGATCCGCAGGAACGAGGAGCCGCGCCGTACGTCCGCCCCAACCGTCGCCGTCATCTGAGTGGCCATGCCAGCCGTGTCAGCCATGTCACAGTCCTCTTTCCGCCCTCGGGCAGCAGATCGGTAAGGTCTCACCAGCCCGACGACGCGGGGCTGTGAAAGGTAAGGCGGGGGCGGCCACAGGCATGGGGACTGTCGGGGGCGGAACGGACGGGACAGTCGGCGAGCGACGCCAACTGATCAATGTCGCCTACCGGTTGCTCGGTTCGGTGACCGAGGCCGAGGACGCCGTGCAGGACGCCTACGCACGCTGGTACGGGCTGCCGCGAAGCCGGCGGGAGGAGATCCGGTCCCCCGGCGCCTGGCTGACGACGGTGACCGGCCGCATCTGTCTCGACCTGCTCGGCTCGGCGCGGGCCCGCCGCGAACGCTATGTCGGCGCCTGGCTGCCCGAGCCGCTGCCCGACCGCGCCGAGGGGGACCGTCCGGGCGGCGCCCACCCCGGCGGTGCCACCGGTCCGGCGGACCCCGCCGACCAGATCGTGCTGGACGAGTCGGTGACCATGGCCTTCCTCGTCGTTCTGGAGTCGATGACGCCCGCCGAGCGGGTGGCGTTCGTCCTGCACGACGTCTTCCGGTACCCGTTCGCCGAGATCGCCGACGTGCTGGGCCGGACGCCCGCCGCCTGCAAGCAGCTGGCGGCTTCCGCGCGGCGACGGGTGAGCCCCGCGGGCGCTCCGGTGACGGCGGCCGGCCGGACCGACGTGGTCAGGCACGTCAAGGAGGCGTGGGAGAGCAAGGACATCGCCGCCCTCGTCGGTCTCCTCGACCCGGCCGCCGTGATGACCGCCGACGGCGGCGGCATGGCCGGCACCGTCCTGCGCCCGGTGGAGGGTGGCGCGCGCATCGCCGAGTACATGGTCGCCATCGCCGACCGGGCTCCCGGGCTCGTGCTCCTGGAGCGGTCGGTCAACGGTGTGCCCGGCCTGGTGGCCGAGCGGGCCGGCGTCGTGATGACCGTGGCCGCGTTCGACATCCGCGACGGGCGCGTCACCCGCATCTGGGTCATCCGCAACCCGGAGAAGCTGCGGCCGTGGGCGCGGGAGGGCTAGAGGGGGTCGGCCGGAGGGCAAACCCCCCGGTGCCGCGCGCGTTCCCTTGACTGGCGGAAACTTCCGGATTACTGCTGGCGCGACGGAAGTTTCCTTCAGCGGATCACTGGATCACTGGATCACTGGATCACTCCTCGATCACCGGATCACTGGATCACCACCCGGAACCCCTCCGGAAGGAGCGCACGTGCCCTCCAGACGTACCGTCCTCGCCGCCGGCGCCGGCCTCACCACCGCCCTCGCCACCGCGTTCACCCTCGGCGGCACCGCCCACGCCGGCGCCGACCGCCGCCTGCGGGCGGTGATCTCGCGCATGACGCTGGAAGAGAAGGTCGGCCAGGTCTTCGTCACGCGGGTCTACGGTCATTCGGCGACCGCCCCCGACCAGGCCGACGCCGACGCGAACCTCGCCGAGCTCGGCGTGCGGACCGCCGCGGAACTGATCGCCCGGTACCGGGTGGGCGGCATCATCTACTTCACGTGGGCGCACAACACCCGCGACCCGCTCCAGATCGCCGACCTCTCCAACGGTCTGCAGCGGGCCTCGCTCGGACAGCCCCGCGGGCTGCCGGTGCTGGTCTCCACCGACCAGGAGCACGGCATCGTCGCGCGCGTCGGTGAGCCGGCCACGCTGTTCCCGGGGGCGATGGCGATCGGCGCCGGGGGGTCGCGGGCCGACGCCCGCACCCTCGGCCGGGTCGCGGGAGGGGAGCTGCGGGCGATGGGCGTCCGGCAGGACTACTCCCCCGTCGCCGACGTCAACGTCAACCCGGCCAACCCGGTCATCGGCGTCCGCTCGTTCGGCGCGGACCCCGAGGCGGTGGCGGAGCTGGCCGCGGCGGAGATCCGCGGCTACCGGGCGGCCGGGGTGGCGGCGACGGCCAAGCACTTCCCCGGGCACGGCGACACCGCCGTCGACAGCCACTACGGCTTCCCCGTCATCACGCACACGCGCGAGGTGTGGGAGGCGCTGGACGCGGTGCCGTTCCGGGCGGCGATCGCGGCCGGCGTCGACTCGATCATGACCGCGCACATCCTGGTCCCGGCCCTCGACGACTCGGGCGACCCGGCCACCCTGTCCCGGCCCGTCGTCACCGGCCTGTTGCGCGAGAAGCTCGGCTACGACGGGGTGGTGGTCACCGACGCGCTCGACATGGCGGGCGTACGGACGAAGTACGGCGACGACCGGGTGCCGGTGCTCGCGCTGAAGGCGGGCGTCGACCAGCTCCTCAACCCGCCGAAGCTGGACGTCGCCTGGAACGCCGTGCTGCGGGCCGTACGGGACGGGGAGCTGACGGAGGCGCGGCTGGAGGAATCGGTCCTGCGGATCCTGCGGCTGAAGGACCGTCTTGGGCTGCTCGCCGACCCCTACGTCAGCCGGGACCGGGTCGGGCGGACGGTCGGCACGAAGGCGCACCTGGCGACCGCCGACGGGATCGCCGAGCGGACGACGACCCTGCTGGTCAACGAGGGGTCCCTGCTGCCGCTGTCGCCGCTTGCGCACCGGCGGCTGCTGGTGGTGGGCGCCGACCCGGCCTCCCCCTCCGGTACTACGGGTCCGCCCACCGGCGTCCTGGCCGCCGCGCTCACCGAGCTGGGGTTCGCGGCGACGGCCCTGTCCACGGGTACGGCCCCGTCCGCGGAGACGATCGCCCGCGCGGTGACGGCGGCGGGCGAGGCGGACGCGGTGGTGGTGGGGACCTACAACGTCTCCGCGACGAGTCCGCAGAAGACCCTCGTCGGGCAACTGCTCGCGACGGGGCGGCCGGTGGTCGCGGTGGCGGTCCGCAATCCGTACGACGTGGCCCAGTTGCCGTCCGTGAAGGCGTACTTGGCGTCCTACTCCTGGACGGACGTCGAGCTGCGGGCCGCGGCCCGGGTCATCGCGGGCGCCGTGGAGCCGCAGGGCAGGCTGCCGGTGCCGTTGCAGCGTCCGGACGATCCGGCGAGCGTGCTGTACCCGATCGGGCACGGCCTCACCTACTGAGGCCGGTGCCGGAACCACACGGCACGACGGCCGGCCGGCGGAGCGCCGGCCGGCCGTCGTGGGCGGGCTGAACAGGGACTACGGGCGCAGCGCGGGCTCGCGCTCCACGTCCCGGACGTCCAGCTTCGCGTCGAACTTCGCCAGCGGCCTGGCCGCGGCGGCGTTCTCCTGGACGGCGGCCGGGGCGACGCCCGCCCAGTCCAGGATGCGGGCCGTGGCGAGGGCCTTCTCGTCGGCGACGAGGCCGGCCACGTTGGCACCGTGGTTCAGGCCGGGCGCGGTGAAGACGTAGGAGTCCTTGGCGCCCTTGCCGAGGCGGAACGGCTCGGCGCCCCACGGGTCGTTCTGTCCGTAGACGAACAGCATGTGGCGGGCGTTGTGCTTCACCCACGTGTCGACGTCACGCATCGCCCACGGCTGGAACTTCATGGAGATGTCCCGCGGGACGAAATTGCGCGGCGGCTGGTAGCCGTAGCGGACGTACTTCTTCTCGATGTGCGGGAAGTGGATGGTGGGCGCGCCGAGCTGGGTGCCCGCCTGGTAGTAGTACGGGGTGTACGGGGACAGTCCCTGGTCGGTGTAGAAGGAGAACCCGGAGATCGTGTCGATCGAGGTCCAGATCTCGTCGTCGGTCGCGTTCTTCGCGTCGGCGGGGATCGAGTCGCAGTCGGACACCAGGCTGTACTGCCAGAAGCCCCAGACGTAGTCGAGGACGACGGCCTCGTAGGCGCGGTCCAGGCTGCCGACGGTGGTGAAGGTGTAACCGTTTTCGGCGGCGTACGCCTCGTACTTCTTCTCCAGCGGCTCGCGGCGCACCAGCGCCTCGCGCTGCACGGCGTTCAGGCGGGCGCGGCACTCCTTGGTGCCGACGTTCGCGAAGAAGCGGTCGTAGGCCGAATCCTCGTTGTTCACCACGTCGTTGGGGGCGACGTAGGCGACGACGCCGTCCATGTCGCGCGGGTAGAAACGCTCGTAGTAGGTGGCCGTCATGCCGCCCTTGGAGCCGCCCGTGGAGATCCAGTTCTCGGGGTAGACCGCCTTCAGCGCCGTGAAGATGCGGTGCTGGTCGCTCGCGGCCTGCCAGATGTCCAGCTTGGACCAGTCGGCGGGGTCGGGGCGGGACGGCGTGAAGAAGCGGTACTCCATGGAGACCTGGTTGCCGTCCACGATCTGGGTGGGCTCACGGCGGCTCGGGGTCGTGGAGACGTTGTAGCCGCCGGTGTAGAAGACCGTCGGGC
This sequence comes from Streptomyces sp. ID05-39B, assembly GCF_033794725.1. Taxonomy (NCBI): domain Bacteria; kingdom Bacillati; phylum Actinomycetota; class Actinomycetes; order Kitasatosporales; family Streptomycetaceae; genus Streptomyces; species Streptomyces sp. ID05-39B. Next base: position 6,521 of record NZ_JARGEF010000194.1, read on the forward strand.
GGCTGACGTCCTTGTGCAGCACGGTGATCCGCTGCTCGAACGTGCCCTTGGAGGGGTGCCGGTGGTCCACCGGCTGGGTGTAGTTCAGGACGAAGTAGCGGTAGCCGGGGTACGGCTTCTCCTGGACCAGGCTCATGCCGGGTACGGAGAGAAGCCGGTCTTTGATGTCCGCGGCTTCCGGCTGGGCGGCGGTGGCCGCTCCGGCCGTGGTCAGCGTGCCGATGAGCACGGTGAACGCCAGCAGCCATCTGAGCGCCTTGCGCATGCGCGTGCACCCTCCCTGTGAGACAGATGTGCGCCGGAAGCTATCGGAGCAACACCCGTCACACCAGAGGGGTTTGGCAAATGGGCCGAATGTCGGGGCCTGATCAGGGGAGTTGGCGCAGGCCGGCCGGGCCGGGACTCAGCACAGGATCCAGCCGGAGGCGTACCTGCCGCTGCCCACGGAGCCCGACACCCGCACACAGCGGTGACCGGCGTAGACCTCGACCGGCGGCGAACTGCGCACGTGTTTGCGTGACTTGCGGACGGCCACGTGGCCGCGCGCCTGCACACTCACCGAGACGACCCGCTTCGTGCCGGGGTGCTTCTGGATGGTCACGGCGCACACCCGGCCGCCGTTCTTGTACACGAAGACGGAGCCGGTGGAGAAGGGCAGCATCCGCACCTGGCGGCCCGTGCAGGAGGAGGGCGCGGCCTGGGCGCTGCCCGGTGCCGCCACCGCGAGCAGTACGGACGCGGTCAGCACGGCCAGCCCCGCCCCCAGCCGTCGGCGTATCGCACCACTGTCCACGGTCTTCGACCCCTCCCACAGATGCCGTACGCGGGACCGTACGGATGGGCGTACAGGTGTACGGACGCACGGCAGGTGTCGGATGGTTGCGACGACCGTCAGCGGGACGCGCCGACCGGCTCCTCCGGCTCGGCCGCCCCGACGAACGCCCGCCACAGCGCGGCGTAACGCCCCCCGCGTGCGAGAAGTTCGTCGTGCGTGCCGTCCTCGGCGACCCGGCCGCCGTCCATGACGACGACCCGGTCCGCACGGGCGGCGGTGGTCAGCCGGTGGGCGACCACCAGCGTCGTACGGCGGCCCGCGATGCGGTCGGTGGCCTGGTTGACGAGGGCCTCCGTGGCCAGGTCCAGGGCGGCCGTCGCCTCGTCGAGGAGCAGGACGTCGGGGTCGACCAGTTCGGCGCGGGCCAGCGCGATGAGCTGGCGCTGACCTGCGGAGAGGTTGCGGCCGCGCTCGGCGACCTCGTGGAGGTAGCCGCCGTCCAGCGTGGCGATCATCTCGTGCGCGCCGACCGCCCGCGCCGCCGCCTCCACCTCGGCGTCGCCGGCGTCCGGACGGCCGTAGGCGATGGCGTCGCGGACCGTGCCGGGGAAGAGGTACGCCTCCTGCGGGACGACGCCCAGCCGGTGGCGGTACGCGGTGAGGTCGAGGGTGCGCAGATCGGTGCCGTCGACCAGCACCCGGCCGCCGGTGGGGTCGTAGAACCGGGCCACCAGCTTCACCAGGGTCGACTTGCCGGCGCCGGTCTCACCGACGAACGCGACGGTCTGCCCCGCGGGGATGCTCAACTCGATCCCGGTGAGGGCCTCTTCGTCCTTGCCGTAGGTGAAGTGCACGTCCTCGAAGGTGATCTCGCCGCGCAGCGAGGGGACGCCCTGGGGTTCCTTGGCGGTCTTGGTGGAGGCGGGCTCCTGGAGGAGTTCCTGGATGCGGCCCAGCGAGACCGTGGCCTGCTGGTAGCCGTCGAAGACCTGGGAGAGCTGCTGGACGGGCGCGAAGAACAGGTCGATGTAGAGCAGGTAGGCGACCAGCGCGCCGGTCGTCAGTGTCGCCGCGTCCACCCGGCCCGCGCCCGCGATCAGGACGGCCGCGGCGGCGACCGAGGACAGCAGCTGGACGAAGGGGAAGTAGACCGAGATGAGCCACTGGCCGCGGATGCGGGCCTGCCGGTAGCTGTCGCTGCGCTCGGCGAACCTCTCCCCGCCGTCCCGCTCGCGCCCGAAGGCCTGCACGATGCGCAGTCCGGCCACCGACTCCTGGAGGTCGGCGTTGACCGCCGACACCCGCTCACGGGCCAGTTCGTACGCCTTCACGCTGGCCCGGCGGAAGAAGAACGTGGCGATGATCAGCGGCGGCAGGGTGGCGAAGACGACCAGGGCCAGCTGCACGTCCAGCACCAGCAGGGCGGCCATGATGCCGAAGAAGGTGACGACCGAGACGAACGCGGTGACCAGGCCGGTCTGCAGGAACGTCGACAGCGCGTCGACGTCCGTCGTCATCCGCGTCATGATCCGGCCGGTCAGCTCCCGCTCGTAGTAGTCGAGGCCGAGCCGCTGGAGCTGGGCGAAGATCTTCAGGCGCAGCGCGTACAGGACCCGCTCGCCCGTGCGGCCGGTCATCCGGATCTCGCCGGTCTGCGCGACCCACTGGACGGCGACGGCGAGCAGCGCCAGCAGGGACGCGGTCCAGACGGCGCCGATGGCCATCCGGGTGACACCGTCGTCGATGCCGTGCCGGATCATCACCGGCAGGAGCAGGCCCATGCCGGCGTCCACGGCGACGAGGCCGAGGCTGATCAGCAGCGGCGCCCCGAAGCCGCGCAGCAGCCGGCGCAGGCCGTAGGAGTCCTCGGCGGCGACCGCGCGAGCCTCGTCGACGTCGGGGACGTCGGTCGCCGGGGGCAGCGCCTCCACCTGGGCGAGCAGCTCGGGGGTGGCGGGCGTACCGGCGAGCGCGGTGTCCTTCGGCTCGCGGTCGCCGGTCCACAGCCGGGGCGTGACCCCGCGCTCGGCGTCGAACTCGGCGTCCAGCTCGTCACTCCCCCACTCTCGGATGAACTCGAGCGGGGGGACCCCCGTCGAGGTGTCCTCGCAGGGCTCCTCGGGGCGGGTGTGGCCGGGCGAGACGCCACCCAGCTCGTCCGGGTCGGTGAGCAGGCGGCGGTACAGGGCCGAGCGTTCCTGGAGTTCCTCGTGGGTGCCGAGGTCGGCGAGGCGGCCGGCGTCGAGGACGGCGATGCGGTCGGCGAGGTGGAGGGTGGAGCGGCGGTGCGCGATGAGGAGGGTGGTGCGGCCCTCCATGACGTGCCTGAGGGCCTCGTGGATCTCGTGCTCGACGCGCGCGTCGACGGCGGAGGTGGCGTCGTCGAGGACCAGCAGCCGTGGGTCGGTGAGGATCGCGCGGGCGAGGGCCACGCGCTGGCGCTGGCCGCCGGAGAGGGTGAGGCCGTGCTCGCCGACCTTGGTGGCGTAGCCCTCGGGCAGCTCGGCGATGAACCGGTCGGCCTGTGCGGCGCGGGCGGCGGCCTCGATCTCCTCGTCGGTGGCGCCCGGACGGCCGTACGCGATGTTGCTGCGGACCGTGTCCGAGAAGAGGAAGGAGTCCTCCGGCACCAGGCCGATCGCGGCCCGCAGCGATTCCTGGGTCAGCTCACGGACGTCGTGGCCGCCGATGAGGACGGCGCCGCGGGTGACGTCGTAGAAGCGGGGCAGCAGGAGGGAGACCGTGGACTTGCCGGAGCCGGAAGAGCCGACGACGGCGAGGGTCTCGCCGGGGCGGATCTCGAAGCTCAGCCCGTCCAGGACGGGGCGGCCGTCCGCGTAGCCGAAGGACACGTCGTCGAACTCGACGGACGCCGGCGCGTCGGCGGGCAGCTCCTTGGTGCCGTCCTTGATCGACGGCTCGGTGTCGATCAGCTCCAGGACGCGTTCGGTGCCGGCGCGGGCCTGCTGGGCGACCGTGAGGACCATGGCGAGCATGCGGACCGGGCCGACGAGCTGCGCCAGGTAGGTGGAGAAGGCGACAAAGGTGCCGAGGGTGATGTGCCCGTGCACGGCGAGCCAGCCGCCCAGCGCGAGCATCGCGACCTGGCCGAGCGCGGGGACCGACTGGAGCGCGGGGGTGTAGCGCGAGTTGAAGCGGATGGTGCGCATCCGGCCCGCGAAGAGACGGCGGCCGACCTCGCGGAGCTTTCCGGTCTCCTGGTCCTCCTGCCCGAAGCCCTTCACCACGCGTACGCCGCTGACGGCGCCGTCGACCACACCCGCGACGGCCGCGGCCTGCGCCTGCGCGTACCAGGTGGCGGGGTGCAGTCTGCTGCGGCTGCGTTTCGCGATCACCCACAGGGCGGGAGCGACGGCCAGCGCGACAAGGGTGAGCGGCGGCGACAGCCAGGCCATGATCCCCAGGGAGATCAGGAAGAGCAGGATGTTCCCGATGGTCATCGGGAGCATGAAGAGCAGGCCCTGGATGAGCTGGAGGTCGCTGGTGGCCCGGCCGACGACCTGTCCGGTGGACAGCTCGTCCTGCCGGCGGCCGTCGAGCCGGGTGATCGTCCCGTACATCTCGGTCCGCAGGTCGTGCTGGACGTCGAGGGCGAGACGGCCGCCGTAGTAGCGGCGGACGTAGGTGAGGGCGTAGACGATCAGGGCCGCGCCGATCAGGGCGCCCGCCCAGGGGGCCATGTCCCGGGTGTGGCCGACGACCACGTCGTCGATGATGACCTTGGTGATCAGCGGGACCAGTGCCATGACGGCCATGCCGCCGAGGGAGGAACCGAGGGCGAGGACGACGTCCGTCGGATGGCGCCACGCGTAGCTCGCCAGTCGCCGTGCCCATCCCCGTTGCGCAGCCACGCCGGTGCCTTCCGTTCGACCTGATCCATCTGATCCATCTGATCGGCCTGATCGGCCTGATCGGCCTGATCTTCCAGAAGGCACCAACGTGACACGAACGGGATTTCATCCCTCCGCAACAAATCGGGGAGATTCAGGCGGTGGATCAGACGCGTACGCGCAGGAAGGAGAACCGGGTCGTACGCACCGCGTTCTGCTTGTCGTCACTGACCAGCGAGACGTTCAGCGTGCTCCTGCTCCGGCCCGTGATCACCATGCCCTCGATGGTGCCGAGGGGCGGGTTCGACTGAGGCTGCTTCGCCGTCGCTCCCCGTGACGGGCAGCTCACGAGGTCGGTGATGAGGGTCTTGCCGATCGGGCGTACGCCGTCCTGACCGGTCAGGTTCTCGACGCGGCTGGTGTCCGTGGCTGTTCTGCTGGGCTCTGCTGGGCGTTCGCGGGGCCGGCGGCGGCCAGGCTGGTGGCCACCGCCAGGCCGGCGGTGAAGGTGGCGAGTACGGTTCGCAGGCGCATGGGTCACGGTAGGGCGGCCGGGTGTCGTCGTAGGGCGGGCGGATGACGGTCGGTGGGACAGTCCGTCAAGGGTGCCGGTCCGAGCCGGTCTGAGCCGGTCCGAGCTGGTCTGAGCCGGTCCGAGCCGGTCTGAGCCGGTCCGAGCCGGTCCGATGCCGCTCAGGAGGCGGCGAGGTCCCGGTGGATGACCTTGGCGACGCCCTGGATGGTGTTGATGCCGTAGCTCATCGTGCTGTTGCCGTGGGTGAGGACGGTAATGGCGTAGTCGTGGCCGCCACCCTTGAACGTGCCGACGCTGTGCACCCGCCAGCCGTGGGTGGCGCGCGACAGCCAGCCGTTCTTGACGTGCCAGCTGACCCCTGCGGGCCGCCCGTACGGGGTGCCCCAGCGCTGCGACGAGACGACCCCCGCCATCAGCTTGTTGACGTAGGCGCGCGAGGTGTCGGTGAGGACGGCGTTCCTGGCCGTGAGGAGTTTGAGCAGCTTCTGCTCGTCGGTGACGGTGATCTGGGTCAGCCCCCAGTAACCGTTCGCGCCCGGCTTGGTCTGCGTCATCTTGGCCGCCGTGAGGAAGGCCCTGATCTTCGTGATGCCGAGCTGCCTCCACAGGGTGGTGGTGGAGGCGTTGTCCGACTTGGTGATCATCGCCGTGGCGAGGGACTTCTCCCGCGTGGTCAGGGCCCTGCGGTGCTTCTGCGCGTCCCACAACAGGGCGGAGAGAACGGTGACCTTGACGACGCTGGCCGAGTCGTAGGCGGTCGACGCGCGCAGTGTGCAGGTGGTGTTGGTGGTGCGGTCGTAGAGACCGACGGCCACCGTGCCCTTGCGGGTGGCGAGGGCCGCGGTGATGTCCTTCTTCAGCTTGGCGGCGAGACCTGCCTTGGCCGACGTACAGCTGACCGTCGGGGCGGCGGCCGCCGCGGGGGTCGCGGCGCCCACGCCCGTGATGAGGATGCCGGCGCCCAGGGTGGTGGCGACGAGGCCTCTCGTCCGTCTGAAAGTCCTGTGAGTCATGCCACGTTGACTCGCACACGCGGCCGATAGTTGTACTCACGTTCCATGAACCGGATTCGTCAGGCCCGGGTACGGCGGGTAGGGATGCAGCATGCCGACCGAGACACCGAACGGGCATTTCGCCGCTGGGCAGTTGCGCGCCGCACTGTGGGTGATGCAGTACCTGGCAACGTCCGAAGGACAGCCGCCCGAGGGGGACGCGTTCCGCGGGAAGAAGGTGCCCGCCAAGCTTCTGGCTGCCGGCCTGGGCTCCCTGATGAGGAACTTCCTGCTCACCAGACGCCGGGGAGGAAACCGCTGGAAAGCGGCCGTCGAGGTGTTCCACGAGATACCGGACTTCCTTCAGACGGAGTTGCCAGGAACCACGATGGGGTCCGGTGAGGAAAGGGCCTTCGTAGCCGGTTACGAGAAGCAACTGTCCGCCTACCGGGAGAAGTTCGGAGCGCTAGCGGGATGACGGGGAGCGTGCGGCTGATGGAGGAGGGGGGTGATGGGCGAGGAGGGATGGGCGAGGAAAGGGTGATGGGCGAGGGGGTGACGTAGAGGGCGGCTGATCGACGAGGGCCGCTGATCGACGACGGCCGCTGATGGACGAGGGCCGCTGAGGCGTCACGTCGGGCTCCGGGCCAGGTCCCGCTCGTGGTGCGGCGTGTGGTCGTGCCGGGGCAGCAGGAAGGGGGTGACCAGCATGAGGAGACCGGCGGCGGCGATCGCGACGCGGGGGCCGGTGATGCCGGCCAGCAGGCCCCACAGCCCGGTCATGACCGCGACGGTCGCCTTGCTGGTGACCGACCACGCCGAGAGGGTGCGGGCGACCCGGTCCGTGGCCGTCCGGTCGAGCCGGTAGGCGGCGAACACCGGGTTGAAGACGCCCATGCAGGTGATCAGCCCGAACTCGACCACGATGACGAGCACGAGCCCGGCCACGCCGGGGCGGACGAAGGCCGGCCCGAGCGACCAGCACGCGCGCAGGGTGCCGGCGGTGAGCATGACCCTGTGCCGGCCGAAGCGTGCGACGAGCCGGGGGGCCAGCCGTGAGCCGATGATGCCGCCGACGCAGGGCAGGCCGAACGCGAGGCCGTACTGCCAGGGGGCGAACCCCAGGTCGGCGAGCATGAGGACGGCCAGCAGCGGTGAGGTCGCCATGATCAGGCCGCTGACCAGAACCGTGTTGAGGAAGAGCGGGCGCAGGGCCGGGTGGGCCAGGATGTACCGCCACCCTTCGAACAGTCCACCGAACCGGAGCCGTACCTCCTTGGTACGGGCGCGCACGGGGTGCGCCTCGCTGCCGCCCACCGCATCCGTACCGGCGCGTGCCGGACACGGCTCGCTCCCGCCGGTCACACTCGTACCCGTGCGAGCCGGGTGCGGCTCGCTGCCGCCGGTCACCTTCGTACCGGCGTGCACAGGATGCGGCTCCTGCCCGCCGATCGCGCGGATCCCCGCGGCCGAGAGCAGATAGCTGACCGCGTCGGTCACCACCGTCAGCACCGGGCCGAAGAACCCGATCGCGGCGGTGCCGACGGGCGGTCCGAGCACGGTGGCCGTCCAGTTCGTGGACTCGAACCGGCCGCTCGCGACGACCAGGTCCTCCGGCCGCACGATCGCCTTCAGATAAGCGCCGCCGGCCGCGTTGAAGGCGATGTCGGCCGCACCGACGACGACGGACACCACCAGGAGCTGGACGAAGCCGAGCAGGCCGAGTGCGTAGGCGGCGGGGACGCTCATCAGTGCCACGAACCGGGTCAGATCCATCGCGATCATCACGGGCCGTTTGCGGTGAAACTCCACCCACGGGCCGAGCGGTACCGCCACCACGGCCCCCACCGCCAGCCCAGTCGCCGCCAGCACCGACACCTCGGCCGGCCCGGCGTGCAGCACGAGGATGGCGATCAGGGCGAAGGCGTCGAACGCGAGCCGCGTGCCGAACGTACTGACCGCGTACGCCGCCCACAGCCACCCGAACCGCCGGCCCAGCCGTCTCCTGGCCACCACGATCAGCACACCCCCGATGTCCCACCCGAACAAACCGACGTTGACCGCTGAGAGCAAATCCGGCGACGGAGCACCAGGTCAAACAACCAATGCGCCGAGCAGCCACAACCAGGCGTTGTGCACTAGGGTGCGTCGGCGTGGACCTCGACACCGCCAGGACCTTCGTCGCCGTCGCCGACGCGGGACAGTTCCAGGAAGCCGCCGCCGAACTGGCGGTCACCCAGCAGGCGGTCTCCAAGCGCATCGCCGCGCTGGAACGCGAGCTGGGCGTGCGGCTGTTCACCCGCACCGCACGCGGCGCCGAACTCACCATCGACGGGCAGGCGTTCCTGCCCCACGCGCGCGAGTTGCTGCGTGTCGCCGAGCGCGCGGTCGCGTCCGTACGCACCGGCAGCCGTCCGCTGCGCGTCGACGTGCTCGCCTCGCGCAGCGCGGCGTCGGGCCTGATGCGCGGTTTCCACCGCGCGCACCCCGGGATCGAGCTGGACGTGGTGTGGCTGTTCGACATCGAGACGGCCGTCGCCGCCATCCGGTCCGGTGCGATCGACGCGTCCTTCCGCGCCGTCGCCGTGCCCGGCAGGCCCCTTCCCGCGGACATCGAGTCCGTCCGGGTGCTCGACGAGCCGCTCCAGCTCCTCACCGGCCCCGCCCACGCGCTGGCGGGCGCCCGCTCGGTGACCGCCGCCCAACTCGCCGGGCACCGGATCTGGATGCCCGGCATCGTCCCCGGCACCGAGTGGGCCGCCTACTACAACGACCTCGTCGCCGAGTTCGGCCTCACCATCGAGGCGACCGGTCCGAACTTCGGCTCCGACGCGCTCCTGGACACCGTGGCCGACACCCCGGCCCTGGCCACCTTCATGGGCGAGCACACCCGCCTCGTCTGGCCCGCCGGCCACGACCTGCGGCGCATCCCGGTGACCGACCCGACGCCCGTCTACCCGCACTCGCTGATCTGGCGCCGCGACAACCCGCATCCCGCGCTCACCGCACTGCGCACCCACCTCGACTCCGCACAGCCCGACCGCCCCGGCAGCAACGTCTGGACACCCTCGTGGACGCCGGCATGGACCCAGCGGTAAGCAGCAGGGCGCCGGCCGTCGAAAGCGCCCTCCCGCCCACTCACAGACCAGACCCAGGCTGACCACAGCTCGCGCTCATCGGCCGTCTGCACGGTGCAGTGGTGACCTCTGCCACCGATCCCCTCCCCCACC
>NZ_JARGEF010000195.1:0-15757 GCF_033794725.1 Streptomyces sp. ID05-39B
ATGCCGAGCTGGTCGGCGAGCTTGCCGAGCGCGTCAGCGGCCTGGGCCAGGGAGCGCGACTCCATGTCGCGCCACTGAACCTCGCCCGCGTAGTCCTCGCGCTGGATGCGGGAGGGGTCCCTCCAGGACCTGCTGACCGGCACCGAGGGGCTCGCGGTGTGGCTGGCCGCGAACGGGCTGGAAGGGCGGTTCACCGCGGACCCGGCGACCCTGCGGCACGTCCTGCGGGCGCGCGACGCGCTGAAGGCGGCCGTGGACGGAGTTCCCGGGAACGGGGCGATCGCGGACGGGGCGACCGCGAAAGGGGCGACCGCGGAAGGGGCAGCCACCGAAGGGGTGGACGCCGTGCTGGAGCACGGGCGCATCCGCCCCACCCTCACCGCCGAAGGACCCGGCGAGCGGGCCGAGTTCACGGACCCAGCGTGGGGGCCGGCCTGGCTCGCCGCCCGCAACTACCTCGAACTCCTCGCCGCCGCACCCGACCGGATCCGCCGCTGCGCGCACGAGGCCTGCGTCCTGCACTTCTTCGACACCTCGCGCAACGGCACCCGCCGTTGGTGCTCGATGGCCGGCTGCGGCAACCGCGCGAAGGCGTCCCGCCACTACGCCCGCACCAAGGACGCCTGACCCGCCGGCACCGGGGGCGCACCGCCCGCCCGCGTCACACAGTTGGCCGACAACCCTTGCACAGGTGGCTCGTAGAGGGTTTTCCCCATACATCCATATCGATTCGGTCAACTATCCCCAAAAGACTGTCCCTTGGATAAGGCTGTGCGATCGTCCGGGACCGCGTTCCGGACGATCGCGATCAGGCAGGAACGGCCCGGTCGCGTGACGCTCGTTCCTTTACCTACAAGGGATGCCGATGACCCACACCCCCCAGCGCGAACCGATACCCGGCGCAAGACGGCTGGTGCAGATAGCCATGGCCGCCGGTCTGGTGGCCGCGCTGTCCGCGGCCGGGCCGATACCCCTGGCCTTCGCCGCCGACCAGGCCCCGGCCGCCGCCGACCCCGGCGTGAAGTCCGCCGCCGACAAGCTCGGCTCCGACGACGCCGACCTCCTCGCCGAGGCCAAGGCCGCCGGCGACAAGAACGTGACGCTGATGGTCGCCACGGCACCCGGCCAGACCGAGCAGGTCGCCGGCGATCTGGACGCCGTCAAGGGCGGTTCCGTGGGCCTCGCCTACGACAAGCTCGGCTATGTCCGCGCCACCGTCCCGACGGCCAAGGCGGACTCCGCCATCGCGGCCGCCACCAAGCTGTCCTCGGTGCGCGCGATCGACCTGCGCCAGGAGATCGTCCTCGACGACCCGACGCCGACCGCGGACGCCGCCAAGAGTGCGGGCGGCACCAAGAGCGCGAAGACCTACCCCGCGCCGAACAGGAAGACGCCCGCCGAGAACCCGTACAACCCGTCCTTCGAGACGGGCGCCGTCGACTTCGTGGACGACCACCCGAAGGCGGACGGCCGCGGCATCACCATCGGTGTGCTGGACTCCGGCGTGGACCTCGGACACCCCGCGCTGCAGAAGACCACCACCGGTGAGCGCAAGATCGTCGACTGGGTCACCGCCACGGACCCGATCCTGGACGGCGACGCGAGCTGGCGCGCCATGACGAACTCGGTCTCCGGGCCCTCCTTCACCTACGGCGGCCGCACCTGGACCGCGCCGGCGGGCACCCACTCGATCAACCTGTTCCGCGAGTCGGCCACCGCGGGCGGCGACGCCGCGGGCGACGTCAACCGTGACGGCGACACGACCGACGCCTGGGGCGTGCTGTACGACGCCGCCGCGGGGACGGTCACCGTCGACGTGAACGCCAACGGCGACTTCACCGACGACACCGCCATGAAGCCGTACAAGGACGGCTACCAGATCGGCTACTTCGGCACCGACGACCCGTCGACCGACGTCGCCGAGCGGCAGCCGTTCGTCGTCGAGGTCCGCAAGGACGTCCCGATGGACCCGTTCGGCGGCGACTGGGTCGGCAAGAAGGCCGACTTCGCCAACATCGGCCTCATCGCCAGCGAGCACGGCACCCACGTCGCCGGCATCACCGCCGCGAACGGCCTGTTCGGCGGCGCGATGGACGGCGCGGCCCCCGGCGCGAAGATCGTCTCCTCGCGCGCCTGCATCTTCGGCCCCGGCTGCACCAACGTCGCGCTCACCGAAGGCATGATCGACCTCGTCGTCAACCGCGGTGTCGACATCGTCAACATGTCGATCGGCGGCCTCCCGGCGCTGAACGACGGCAACAACGCGCGCGCCGAGATGTACACGCGCCTCATCGACACCTACGGCGTCCAGCTGGTGATCTCCGCGGGCAACGAGGGCCCCGGCGCCAACACCGTCGGCGACCCGGGCCTGGCCGACAAGGTCATCTCGGTCGGCGCGGCCATCTCCAAGGAGACCTGGGCCGCCAACTACGGCTCGCAGGTGAAGAAGGACTACGCGCTGCTGCCCTTCTCCTCGCGCGGCCCGCGTGAGGACGGCGGCTTCACGCCGACCCTGGTCGCCCCCGGCGCCTCGATCAACACCATCCAGACCTGGCTGCCGGGCGCCCCGGTCGCCGAGTCCGGCTACACCCTGCCGGCCGGCTACGGCATGCTCCAGGGCACGTCGATGTCGTCCCCGCAGGCCGCGGGCGCCTCGGCGCTGCTGCTGAGCGCCGCCAAGCAGAAGCACATCGAGCTGACGCCGGCCGACCTGCGCACGGCGCTCACCTCGACCGCCGACCACATCAAGGGCCTCCAGGCCTACGAGGAGGGCGCGGGCGCCATCGACATCGTGGACGCCTGGGAGGCCATCGAGGACGGTGCCACCGCCCACGAGTACACGGTCAAGGCCCCGGTCGACACCGCGCTCGACGCCGCGCTGAAGACGCCGGGCTTCGGCACCGGCATCTACGACCGCGAGGGCGGTCTGAAGGCCGGTCAGAAGAAGACCTACGACGTCACCATCACCCGTACGACCGGTGCCGACAAGGCGATCCGGCACGAGCTGGACCTCGAGAACAACGCGGCCGGCGCCTTCCGGATCGTCGGCTCGGACGAGGTCAAGCTGCCGCTGAACAAGCCGGTCACGGTCAAGATCCAGGCCGCTCCGAAGTCCGCGGGCATCAAGAGCGTGATCCTGGAGGTCGACGACCCGAAGACCGAGGGCACCGACAAGCAGGTCCTGAACACGGTCGTCGTCTCGACGCCGGTGGCGCACACGTTCTCCACGAAGAACACCGTGCAGCGCAACAGCTCGCAGCACTACTTCCTGACCGTGCCCGAGGGCGCGTCGTCGCTGGAGGTCGCGATCGGCGGGCTGAAGGACAAGAGCCAGACCCGGTTCATCTCGATCCACCCGTACGGTGTCGCCGTCGAGGACAGCTCCACCATCTACTGCTACAACAACTACCTCGACGGCAACGGCTGCCGGCCCGACGCGCGGTCGTACGCCGACCCGCAGCCCGGCGTCTGGGAGATCGAGGTCGAGTCGCGCCGCACGTCGCCGCTGCTCGACAACCCGTACAAGCTGGACGTCACCGTGTTCGGCGCGGCCTTCGACCCGGCGACCGTGACCGTGCCCGAGGCGAAGGTCGGCACCCCGGCCCCCGTCTCCTGGAAGGTGACGAACAACTTCGCCGCCGTCGACGGCAAGCTGGTGGGCGGCCCGCTCGGCTCCTCCAAGCAGGCCCGCCCGACCATCGCGGACCACGAGAACCACACGACCACGGTCGAGGTGCCCGCGGGCGCCAAGTCCCTGGACGTCTCCATCGGCGGTGTCTCCGACGCCTCCGCCGACCTCGACCTGACCGTGTACGACGCGGCCGGCAACCAGGTCGCGCAGCAGGCCGACGGCGACTCCAACGAGGCGGTGTCCATCCCGTCGCCCGCCGCCGGGACGTACACCATCGAGGTCGCGGGTTACTCGGTGCCGGCCGGCACGACCGCGTACGACTACCTGGACGTGTTCTTCTCGTCCTCGCTCGGCACGGTCGGCGTCGACGAGAGCACGCCGGTCAAGCTGGCCACGGGCGCCTCGACGGCGGTCACCGCGACCGTCACCGCCGCGGCCCCCGCACCGGAGGGCCGGTCCTTCTTCGGCCAGGTCCAGCTGGTGAACGCGCGCGGCACCGTCGCGGGCCTCGGCAGCGTCTCCATCGAGAAGGTCCTGCCGTAGCACCACAGTGAGCGGCAAGGGGGGCGGGCGTCCGGTCGGGCGCCCGCCCCTCGCTCATTCGCAGGGCATGCCGTCCGCCTCTGGCAGCGCGCGGGCCAGCGCCGAGCGCTCGGCGGCGATGTCGGCCTCGCCGACCGCCCACACCTCGGGGGCCTCGGACCCTCGTGCGAAGCCCACCAGGACGTGGTCGCCCTGTGCGAGCAGGGGGTCCATGTCCCGCTCCATCACGAACTCGACCTCGTCCCGCGCCGACGCCTCCGCCGACGCCTTGTAGGAGCGGGTCACGTGCAGGGTGACGCGCTCGCGGGAGGTGCCGCGCACGGGGACCACGTCCGTGACGTCCCCCTCGACCACCAGCCGGGCGCAGGCGAGGTATCGCGGATCGCCCAGGGGGCTGTCGGCGGTGCCGCCGGACGTGCCGGACTTCTCGTCCTGGGCGGCGGCCTTGTCGGCGCTGCTGGACGCACCGATGTCGTTCGCTCCCCGGCCCACCTGGACCAGGAGCCACCCGCTCCCGACGACCAGGGCGCCGGCTGCGGCCACCCCGACCGTCTTCAGGGCCAGCGGGAACACGCGCCGCAGCGGGACGACCGTCGGCCGCCGCACCGGCTCCGCGGCCGCCTCGTCCGGCCGGGTCAGGGCGTCGGCGAGGACGCCCAGCTGCCGGCGCAGGAGGTCCACGTCGGCCGTCGCGGCCCGGTGCCCGGCCATGAAGGCGGGGTCGCTGCGGGCCTCCTCGGACAACGGGGCGCCCAGGAGAGCGGCCATCAGCGGATCCATGCCGTCGCGGCCGTCGTCGCCATAGGGCTCGTGCTCGTGCCCGTGCCCGTGCCCGTGCCCGTGCTCGTGCTCGTGCTCGGCGGTCATGTCACACCACCTCGTCCTCGTGCAGGCGGGCGCGCAAGGCGCGGACCGCCGTGTGCAGGCGGCTCTTGACCGTGCCCTCGGGGACGCCCAGTTCCTCCGCTATCGAACGCACCGGGAGGTCGGCGTAGAAGCGCAGGACGACCACCTGACGCTGGGCGTCGGGCAGGTCGTCGAGGCCCTGGGCGACGGCGAGGGAGAGCACGCTGGTGTCCTCGCCGGAGGGGTGCTCGTGCTGGCGCAGGGAGGCCAGCCGTTCGCCGAGGCGCTCCTGGCGGCGCTTGGCCCGGTGCCAGTCCATGGCGAGGTTGGAGGCGACGACGGCGGCCCACGCCGAGACGTCCCGCGGCGCCTCGTCCCCCTTGGCGGCCCGTTCCAGCAGCCGCAGGCGGACCTGCTGCACCCCGTCCGGCAGGTCCGCCTGCGGTACCCCGCCGAGCGCGAGCACCGCCCGCACCCGGCGTTCCTGCGCCGCGTCCAGGGGATCACCGTGCGCGGTGTCCTCCCCCGGTCCGCGGCGGGCCTTTCTGCGCAGCACAGACACCCCTCCCCTCCCCGCGTCACCTCTACGACGCCACAGCCCGCAAAAACGTTCGGCCCGGCGCCGGGAAAATCGTTCGGAGGCGTACGTCACACCGCCGCGCCCGGCAGCACAGCTTGCGGCAGTGAGTCCCCACGGGGCGAATTCCTCCAGCTCAGCGGGGGTGTGGACGGGAGTTCCGGAACCGCGGGGGGGTGCGGGGTGTCCCAGCCCTCGGGCATGGGGGCCAAAGAACTGGACAGGCGGGCCCATGTCGGCCGCATCATGGAAACGCCTCGGCCAGGCAATACGCACGTGAAGCACAGACAGAGGGAGTCGCTGTGAGGGTCGGAATCGTCGGAGCCACCGGTCAGGTCGGCACGGTCATGCGCAGGATCCTCAAGGAGCGGAACTTCCCGGTCACCGAGCTGCGCCTGTTCGCCTCGGCCCGTTCGGCGGGGACCGAGCTGGACGGTGTGACGGTCGAGGACGCGTCGGCCGCCGACTACACGGGCCTCGACATCGTGCTGTTCTCCGCGGGTGGCGCGACCTCGAAGGCGCTGGCCGAGAAGGTGGCCTCGCAGGGCGCCGTCGTGATCGACAACTCCTCGGCATGGCGCCGGGACCCCGAGGTGCCGCTGGTCGTCTCCGAGGTGAACCCGCACGCCGTCGCGAACCGCCCCAAGGGCATCATCGCCAACCCGAACTGCACCACGATGGCCGCGATGCCGGTCCTGGCGCCGCTGCACGCGGAGGCGGGCCTGGAGGCCCTCGTGGTCGCCACCTACCAGGCGGTGTCCGGTTCCGGTCTCTCCGGCGTCGCGGAGCTGCACGGCCAGGCGCAGAAGGTCGTCGCCGAGGCCGACCGGCTCACCCATGACGGCGAGGCCGTCGACTTCCCGCAGCCGCAGGTCTACAAGCGGCCCATCGCCTTCAACGTCATCCCGCTGGCCGGTTCGATCGTCGACGACGGCCTGAACGAGACCGACGAGGAGCACAAGCTCCGCAACGAGTCCCGCAAGATCCTGGAGATCCCCGGGCTGAAGGTCTCCGGCACCTGTGTGCGCGTCCCGGTGTTCTCCGGCCACTCCCTCCAGGTCAACGCCCGTTTCGCCCGCCCGATCAGCGCCGAGCGCGCCACCGAGCTGCTCGCGGACGCCGAGGGCGTGGTCCTCACCGACATCCCGACCCCGCTCCAGGCGGCCGGCAAGGACGCCTCGTACGTGGGCCGGATCCGCCAGGACGAGACCGTGGACAACGGTCTCGCCCTGTTCGTCTCCAACGACAACCTGCGCAAGGGCGCGGCCCTGAACGCGGTGCAGATCGCGGAGCTGGTGGCGAAGGAGCTGAAGGGCTAGTCAGCCTCCGGTCACCCGCCTGGTGACCGGCCCGGTGACAGGCCTGGCCACCTCGTAGAGGTAGCAGCCGTACTCGACGGCCCGGACGTGGACGAACTCCACGGCCGGGTCGTCGAACGCTTCCCGGAAGGCCCGCGTGAACGCCTCGGGCGTGGGGTCCCCGACGAGCCGGCCGCCCAGGATGCGGCCGTCGGCGCAGTAGCGGCGGACCGTGCGGTGCGCGTTCGCGAAGGGCGGCGCCCCGCCGTCCCGGTCCGGCCCCGGGCACGGGTCGGCGTGGACGAAGACGGGGCCCTGTTCGTCGTAGGCCCCGGGGTCGGTGCCCGTCGCGGCGGCCCGGCGGCGCAGGGGGGCGTAGGAGACGAGGGCGATCCGCTCTCCGGGTGTGCCGCGGCGCAGGCAGCAGCGCAGCGGGGCGCCGCCCTCCTCGTCGGTGAACGGCGTCACGGGGCGTCCGGCGTCGTCGGTGACGCGGAGTTGCGCGAGTGTTTCGGGGGCGATGGGGCGGGCGGTGTACGCCGTGGCCCTGGTCGTGGTCGTCATGGGTTCCAGGTTCACGCGTCGCGGGCCGTGCCACCGGCGGGTTCCGGACATCGCACACATCTCACCTTCCCGCTCTGCCGGGGTCCTGATCCGGCGTACGGTCGTATCGATCTCAACTTTCAGGAGGTGAGCGTGGCCTGGACCGACGCGGGGTCCCGCCCCGGCGGTGAGGTGACCGTGGAGGACCTCATCGACGACATCGGACGCGGCGCGGCGGCGTTGACGCCCGGCGAGCCCGCCGCGCTGTACGCCGGGGTGGCGGAGCTGACGGCCTCGGTGGACCGGCTGCGGCGGGTGGCCCGGACGGCGCGTGACGCGGCGGCGGACGACAACCAGGGGTACGGCGAGCCGGACGCCGGCCCGCCCGAACTCGCCCTGCCGGAGGCCGCTTTCGCGGCTCTCACCGAGACACACCGCCGTGCGGTCCTGGTCCACTGCTACCGCATGACGGGTTCCTACGACGACGCCGAGGACCTGGTCCGGGAGACCTTCCTGCGTGCCTGGCGGGCGCGGGACACCTTCCGGGCCGGGGCGAGCGTGCGGACCTGGCTGTACCGGATCGCCACCAACGCCTGTCTGGATCTGCTGCGTCGCACCGCGCGCCGCCCCCACGACTACGAGCCGCTGCCCGCCGCGGTCCGGGGCGGCGGTGTGCCGCCCGCGCGGGTCACCTGGCTCCAGCCCTACCCCGACGACGAGTTGCCGCGAGCGGCGGCCGGGGACCCCGTCGGGCCGTACACCACACTGGAGTTACCGCTTCTCGTGGCGTTGCAGCACCTTCCGCCCCGGCAGCGGGCGGCGCTGATCCTGCGGGACGTGCTGGGGCTGAGCCTCGGCGAGAGTGCCGAGACGCTCGACCTGACCCCGGTCTCGGTCGACAGCGCCCTGCAACGGGCCCGGCCCGCCCTGCGCGACCTGCTGCCGGGCGGGCGCACCCAGGAGCCGGCCGGGGCCGGCCTGCTCACCCGGTACACGGCCGCCGCCGAGGCACCCGACCCGGCCGCGCTGGGCGCGCTGCTCGCCGACGACGTACTACTCACCGCGCCGCCGAACCCGTCCTGGCGCCGGGGCCGGGACGCCGTCCTGGCGTTCCTGCGGCCGAGCCGGGACCCGGCCTCCGCCGCCTTCCCCGGCCACTTCCGGCAGCTGCCCGCTCGCGCCAACGGGCAGCCGGCGGCCGGGAGTTACCTCCGCGCGCCCGGCACGAACGTCCACCGCGCCCAGTCCCTCGACGTGCTGCGTGTCGAGGACGGCCGGATCGTGGAGATCACGTCCTTCGAGCCGCATCTCTTCCCGGCCTTCGGGCTGCCCCTGCGGCTGTGAACGCTCCCCCGGCACGGCGAAGGGCGCCCGGCCGGACACCGGGCGCCCCTCACCACCGTACGAGCCGTACGGACGACCGCCGCTAGCGCGCGTCCGCCGCCTGGGCCTTCAGGGCGCGTTCCACGCCCGAGCGGGCCTCGGAGACGAGGCGGCGCAGGGCCGCGTTCGGCTCGGCCGAGGTCAGCCAGGCGTCCGTCTTGCGCAAGGTCTCCTCGGAGACCTGGACGGCCGGGTAGAGGCCGATCGCGATCTGCTGGGCGATCTCGTGCGAACGGGAGTCCCAGACGTCCTTGACGACGTCGAAGTACCTGTCCGTGTACGGGGCCAGCAGGTCGCGCTGGTCCGTCTGCACGAAGCCGCCGATGACGGCCTCCTGGACGGCGTTGGGCAGCTTGTCGGACTCGACGACCGACGCCCAGGCCTCCGCCTTGGCCTCCGCCGTGGGACGGGCGGCGCGGGCGGTCGCCGCGTGCCGCTCGCCGGCCGCGGTCCTGTCGCGCTGGTACTCGCCGCCGATCTCCGCCTCGTCGAACCGGCCGACCGCCGCGAGGCGCTGCACGAACGCCCAGCGCAGCTCGGTGTCGACGGCGAGGCCCTCGATCGTCTGCGTGCCCTCCAGCAGCGCCTCCAGCAGGTCCAGCTGCTCCGGCGTACGGGCCGTGACCGCGAACGCGCGCGCCCACGCCAGCTGGTGGTCGCTGCCGGCCTCGGCGGTCCGCAGGTGCGCCAGCGTGGCGTCGGTCCAGCGGGTCAGCAGCGCCTCGCGGGCGGCCGGGTCGGCGTACAGGTCGATGGCGAGCTTGACCTGACGGTGCAGGGACTGCACGACGCCGATGTCGGACTCCTTGCCGATGCCGGACAGCACCAGCGACAGGTAGTCGCGGGTGGGCAGTTCGGCGTCGCGCGTCATGTCCCAGGCGGACGCCCAGCACAGGGCGCGCGGCAGGGACGCCTCGAAGTCGCCGAGGTGCTCGGTGACGAAGGCGAGGGACTGCTCGTCGAGGCGGACCTTGGCGTACGACAGGTCGTCGTCGTTGAGCAGGACGACGTCCGGCCGCCGCTTGCCGACCAGCTGCGGTACGGCCGTCAGCTCGCCGTCCACGTCCAGCTCGACGCGCTCCCCGCGCACGAGCTTTCCGCTCGCCTCGTCCAGGTCGTACAGGCCGACGGCGATGCGGTGCGGGCGCAGCGTCGGCTCGCCCTTGGCGCCGGCGGGCAGCGCGGGGGCCTCCTGGCGGATCGCGAAGGAGGTGACGACGCCGTCGGCGCCGGTCTCGATCTCGGGGCGCAGGACGTTGATGCCGGCGGTCTGGAGCCACTTCTGCGACCAGAGGCCCAGGTCGCGTCCGGAGGTCTCCTCCAGCGCGCCCAGCAGGTCGGACAGGCGCGTGTTGCCGAACGCGTGCCGCTTGAAGTAGGCCTGCACGCCCGCGAAGAACGCGTCCATGCCGACGTACGCCACGAGCTGCTTCAGGACGCTGGCGCCCTTGGCGTAGGTGATGCCGTCGAAGTTGACCAGGACGTCGTCCAGGTCACGGATCTCGGCCATGATCGGGTGGGTCGACGGCAGCTGGTCCTGCCGGTACGCCCACGTCTTCATGGAGTTGGCGAACGCCGTCCAGGACTGCGGCCAGCGCGAGTCCGGCGCGTACGCCTGGCAGGCGATGGAGGTGTAGGTGGCGAACGACTCGTTCAGCCAGAGGTCGTTCCACCACTCCATGGTGACGAGGTCACCGAACCACATGTGGGCCAGCTCGTGCAGGATGGTCTCCGCGCGCGTCTCGTACGCGGCGTCGGTCACCTTGGACCGGAAGACGTACTGGTCGCGGATGGTGACCGCGCCCGCGTTCTCCATCGCGCCCGCGTTGAACTCCGGCACGAACAGCTGGTCGTACTTCTTGAACGGGTACGCGTAGTCGAACTTCTCCTGGAACCAGTCGAAGCCCTGCCGTGTGACCTCGAAGATCGCGTCCGAGTCGAGGAACTCGGCGAGCGAGGGCCGGCAGTAGATGCCGAGCGGCACACTCTGCCCGTCCTTCTCGTACACGCTGTGCACGGAGGTGTACGGGCCGACGATGAGCGCGGTGATGTACGTGGAGATGCGCGGGGTCGGCTCGAACTGCCATACGTCGGGAAGCGCGTCCGTGGGCTCCGGCGTCGGCGAGTTGGAGACGACCGTCCAGCCGCTCGGCGCCTTCACCGTGAACTGGAAGGTCGCCTTGAGGTCCGGCTGCTCGAACGAGGCGAAGACGCGGCGGGCGTCCGGCACCTCGAACTGCGTGTACAGATAGGCCTGCTCGTCGACCGGGTCGACGAACCGGTGCAGCCCCTCGCCGGTGTTGGTGTAGGCGCAGTCGGCGACGACGCGCAGGACGTTACGGCCCTCCAGCAGGCCGGACAGGGCGATCCTGGAGTCGGCGAACACCTCGTCCGGGTCGAGGGAGTCGCCGTTGAGCGTCACCTCGTGGACGGTCGGTGCCACCAGGTCGATGAAGGACTCGCCGCCGGTCTCCGCGACGTCGAAGCGCACCGTGGTCACGGACCGGTAGGTCCCGCCCTCTTGCGCACCGGACAGGTCGAGATCGATCTCGTACGAGTCAACGGTGAGCAGCTTCGCCCGCTGCTGCGCCTCTTCGCGAGTCAGGTTGGTGCCAGGCACGCGGTCATCTCCTCGTTATGTGTCGGTTGCGTCATCCTTCCACGGCGGCACCGCGTCGGGCGACGACCTTCTCCGGCGCCTCCCGGCGGCCGTCCACGGCCGGGGTGACCTGGGCCGCGACGACCCCGGTCCGGCGCGGGGCGAGCTGTCCGGCGACCGTGGCACCGAACGCCAGTGCCATTCCGGCCAGTTGCAGGGCCGTCAGCGCCTCGCCGAGGGCCGCCCAGCCGACCACGGCGGCGGTCAGCGGGGAGAGCGGCGCGAGGAAGGTGACCTGGGTGGCGCTGAGCCGGCCGATCCCACGGAACCACAGCCAGTAGGCGACCGCCGTGCCCGCCAGGGCCAGGTAGAGGTAGCCGCCGACGGCCGCGCCGTCCAGGGCGGGCGGGGCACCCTCGACCAGGAAGGCGAGGGGCGCGATGAGCAGGCCGCCGATGGTGAGCTGCCAGCCGGCGAGCGCCAGCGGGCCGACCCCCTGCGGGGTGCCCCACTTCTTGGCCAGGACGAGACCGGCCGACATCGAGGCCGTGGAGGCGACCGCCGCCAGCAGCCCGACCGCGTCCAGTCCCCCGGTCGCCTTCAGCACGACCAGGCTGACGCCGAGGACGGCCACCACCGCGGTCAGCAGGGTGCGGGCGGCGGGCCGCTGACCGAGCAGCAGCGCCGCGAACCCGACGACGAACAGCGGTCCGGCCGAGCTGACGACGGCCGCCATGCCGCCGGGCATCCGGTACGCGGCGAGGAACAGGAGCGGGAAGAACGCGCCGATGTTGAGGGCACCGAGCACCGCCGCCTTCCCCCACCAGGCGCCGCGGGGCAGCACCCGCACGAGGGCGAGCAGCAGGAGGCCGGCCGGCAGGGCGCGCATGAGGGCGGTGAACAGCGGGCGGTCGGCCGGGAGGAACTCGGTGGTGACGGCGTAGGTGGTGCCCCAGGAGAGGGGGGCGAGGGCGGTGAGCAGAACGGTTGCGGCCCGGTTCATGACCGGCACCCCTCTCGGGCAGGTGGCTTGCTCGGTGGTGGCACTTTGCGGCAGCTTGCTTGGTGGAGACTTACTTGGTGGTGATTAGCTTAGCGCTAAGCAACTTGCCGTCAAGCTACTTTCTTGCGGGCGACCGGAGGGCGGGCGGATACTCCCCGCATGAGTGCAGAGCGCAAGGATCCCGTCGACGCGATCGTCGAACAGTGGGCGGCCGAACGGCCCGACCTCGACACCACAGCGATGGAGGTCTTCGGCCGCGTCTCCCGGCTCGCCCGCGCGATGGGAGACCGCATGGAGAAGGCCTACGCGGGCCTCGGGATCTCGCGCGGCGAGTTCGACGTGCTGGCCACCCTGCGCCGCTCCGGCGAGCCGTACACCCTCTCGCCCCGGCAGCTGTCGGCGACGCTCATGCTCACCACCGGCGGCATGACCGGCCGCCTCGACAAGCTGGAACGGGCCGGGCTGCTGCGGCGCTCCCCCGACCCGCACGACCGCCGGGGCTTGCAGGTGACCCTCACCGAGCAGGGCCTGGCCGTCGTCGAGGAGGCGGTCGGCGCGGGCCTCGCCGTCCAGACGGAGGCCCTGACGGCTGCCCTGGACGCCGAACGGGCCGGCCAACTGGCCGGCTTGTTGCGGGACTTGCTGCTGGCGACGGAACGGTAGGCCGCCAGGAAGGGCAGCCTCAGCCGACGTGCGCGGCGAGCGCCGCCCCGATCGCCTCGGGCCGGGCCTCGTCCGCCGCCCAGGCGACGTACCCGTCGGGCCGCACCAGCAGCGCCGTACGCCGGTCGCTCGCCCGGTGCCGCACGGCTGGCCGGTCCTCGCGGGGTCCGGCCGGTCCCTCGTGGACGCCGGCGGGAGTGACGAGCAGATGCCGGCCCGCGCCGCCCTCTGCGCCGGTCAGCTGCTGGGGCTGGCGCTGACCCGTTACGTGCCGCGCTTCCCGCCGGCCGTGGCACTGCCCCGGCAGGAGGCCTCGGCCTGGCTGGCACCCACCGTGCAGCGGTACCTGACCGCACCGCACCCGTAGGCGCCTTCTTCGGCGCAGGGGCCCCTCGGCGCAGTGGCCGTACGACGCGCGAGGGCGCCGTCCCCGGCGTCGTACGGCGGCGTGCGCGTACGGCGTCGGGGACGGCGCCCTCGAAGAGGTGTGCCGGGCGGGAAGGGTCAGCCGGCCTTGGCGGCCCTGCCCTTCACCGTGATGTTGGAGCTGGTGGTGTCGCCGCGGTCCTTCGAGCGGTCCAGCACCCACACCAGGCCGGCGATGACCACGAACAGGCCGATCGGCGCCACCACATAGAGGCCCAGCGTCTCGATGACACTGAGGCCCGGGCCGGGGTCGTCGCCGTCGTCGCGGGTCAGCGCGAGCGCGGGGGACGACATGAGCAGCATCATCAGCGTCGTACCGGCAGCCAGGGCGCCGGCGCGCAGGGCGTTCTTCTTGTCCACGGTGCCAAGTTAGCGAACCGTGTCGCGGCCCGCGCGCCCGGGGTGCCGTACGGGGCGCGGACGCGGCCGGCCCCGCCGCCACTCCTCCATCTGCGCCTCCACCCACTCCTCCTACTCCTACTCCTCCTACTCCTCCTCCCGCAGCACCTCCATCAGCGCGTGCAGTCGCGGGGACGCCGCCAGTTCCTCCAGCGTGACGGGCCGGCCCTCGGCGTCCGCGATGGGCAGGCGCCAGTTCGGGTACTGGTCCCAGGTGCCGGGGAGGTTCTGCGGGCGGCGGTCGCCGACGGTGTCCGGGAGCCAGACGCCGATCATGCGGGCCGGGGTGCGCAGCAGGAACCGGTGGACGGCCTGGATCTCGGCCTCCTCCGAGGAGGTGTCGGCGCCCCCGCCGGCGCCCTGGAGGAGGTCGAGCCGGGAGAGGAGGTCGAGCCACTCGCCGGTGTCGGCGGCGGCCTCCGCGCGTTCCTCCTCCACCGGGCGGTTCAACAGGTCCAGCCGGTCGCGGAGTTCGACGTGTTCGCCGGTGAGGCGGGCCGCGGTGGAGGGCAGGTCGTGGGTGGTGGCGGTGGCCAGGCAGTCGGCACGCCAGGCGTCGGGTGCGAGCGGGCGGCCGTCGCCGTCCCAGTCCCGCTCGAACCACAGCACGGAGGTGCCGAGCACCCCGCGTTCGCGCAGGGCCTCGCGCACGCCGGGTTCCACGGTGCCGAGGTCCTCGCCGATCACCACCGCGCCGGCCCGGGATGCCTCCAGGACGAGGAGGGCGAGCATGGCCTCGGCGTCGTAGCGGACGTAGGTGCCCTCGGTGGGCGGCTCGCCCTGGGGGACCCACCAGAGCCGGAACAGGCCCATCACGTGGTCGATGCGCAGCGCGCCGGCGTAGCGGAAGAGGGCGCGCAGGAGGCGGCGGTAGGGGGCGTAGCCGGACTCGGCGAGGCGGTCGGGGCGCCACGGGGGCAGGCCCCAGTCCTGGCCGCGGGCGTTGAAGGCGTCCGGGGGCGCGCCCACCGACATGCCGGCCGCGAAGTGGTCCTGCTGCGCCCAGGCGTCGGCGCCGCCGGGGTGCACACCGACCGCGAGGTCGTGCACGATCCCCAGCGGCATGCCGGCCTCGCGCGCGGTGCGCTGTGCGGCGGTGAGCTGGGTGTCGGTGAGCCAGGCGAGCCGGGAGTGGAGGTCGACGCGGTCCATCAGCTCCAGGCGGGCGCGGGCGGTGTCGGCGGAGCGCGGGTCGCGCAGCCCCTCCGGCCACCGGTGCCAGTCGGAGCCGTGCACCTCGGCGAGGGCGCACCAGGTGGCGTGGTCCTCCAGGGACTGGCCCTCGCGGGCCAGGAAGTCGCAGTAGGCGGCGCGCCGGCCCGGCCCGAGGGGCACGGCGGCGATCAGTTCCAGCGCCTCCCGCTTCAGCTCCCACACGGCGTCCCGGTCGATCAACGCCCCCTTGCCGAGGACGGTTTCGCGCAGCCGCGCGGCCCCTTCGCGCAGCCCCCGCAGCCGCTCGGGGTCGGTGACGTACGCGAACTCGGGGACGTCCTCGATCCGCAGGTGCACCGGGTCGGGGAAGCGGCGGGAGGAGGGCCGGTACGGGGAGGGATCGGTGGGGGCGCCGGGCACGGCCGCATGCAGCGGATTGACCTGTACGAACCCGGCCCCCAGCGCCCGCCCCCCCCACCGCCACAGGGCCCAGCAACACGCCCCGCCCGTGCGCCCCCCCGGGGCCCCCGGAGGTCAGGGGCTTGGCGCGGGACCCCTTGCCGCCTGCCAGGCCGCCGCCTATGCGGGGCATTTGGGCGGGGGCCCGAGTGCGGCGGCCTCGCCCGCCAGGCGGTCCAGCGCCGCGTCGATGGCCTCGTAGCGCACGGGGACGCCCTTGCTGCCCGTGCGC
>NZ_JARGEF010000196.1:0-15628 GCF_033794725.1 Streptomyces sp. ID05-39B
GTCCACCACCAGAATCCCGTCCACCGCGTCGAGCCGCCCGGCCAGCCCGGCCAGCCCCGACCCGCCGGAGGCATCCGCCCCGCCCACCCCGTCATCACTCACCTGCACCATCAGCCGCTCCTCCACCCGCCACACATCCACGGCCGCGGACCTCGCCCCGCTGTGCTTGCTCACGTTCTGCAGCAACTCCGACACCGTGAAGTACGCGATTCCCTCGATCGCCGCCGCCGGCCGCTCCACCAGGTCCACCTCCACCTGCACGGGCACGGTGCACCGCGAGGCCACCGACGACAGCGCCGCGTCCAGCCCCCGGTCGGTCAGTACGGCCGGATGAATCCCCCGCGCCAGATCCCGCAGCTCCTGCAAGGCCGTCTTCACCTCACCGTGCGCCTCGTCCACCATCCGCGCCGCCTCCCGCGGATCCTCCCGCAGCTTCTCCTTCGCGAGCCCGAGATCCATCGCCAGCGCCACCAGCCGCGCCTGCGCCCCGTCGTGCAGATCCCGCTCGATGCGCCGCAGGTCGGCGGCCGCCGTATCGACCACGACCCCTCGGTCGGACTCGAGCTCCACCACGCGCGACGCCAGCCGCGACGGCCCGAGCAGCCCGTGCACCATCACCCGGTCCACCGTCGTCAGCGCCCGTACGATCCACGGTGTGGCCAGCGTGATCAACAGTCCGAGCAACGCCGTCACGGTGATCTCGAACGGGTTGTCCAGGTACACCCGGTGCCCGTCGTCGCCGTACAGCTGAAGCCCGTCCTGCCCGCCGTACAGCGGGAAGAGCCAGAACCACAGCGGGTACGTCAGCGTCGCCCAGCCGGACACCCAGAAGGTGATCGCGACGGTGAAGGAGAACACCGCCCACGGCATGTGCAGCACCGCGTACAGGACGTGCCGCCAGGACGTGCCGCTCCTGAGCACCGCCCCCATCCATGACATCGCCCCCTTCCCTCGCGGCCGCAAAGGCTCCGGGGCGGCCACGTCCAGCCCGAGCAGCCCCCGTGCCCGCGCCCGCTCCACCGACCCGAGACCGCGGCACGCCGCCAGCCCCGCCGCCAGCACCGGGACCCCGAGGAACGTCACCAGCAGGCCTGCCCCGACCGACAGCATCGTGACGGCGAAGGTGAACAGCACGATGCTGATCGGCAGGCTCAGCAGCACGTAGGTGAACTCCCGCCAGGCACGTGCCTCGACCGGCGCCCGCAACACGGCCGGCAGCCGATGCCGACGACGCTCCCCGGCCCCGGCCCCCGGCGCCGCGCCCTGCCGTGAGCGGTCCCCGTAGTCCCCGTAGTCCCCGTACTGCCCGTACTGCGTGGCCATCGGCGTCGTCCGTTCTGCTTGTCGCGTCCGCAGGTGCTGTCCGCAGGTGTTGTCCGTGGGTGTCGTCCCCTATCTCCACCCTCCTCGGCGGCGGCCCCGCGGGCCATGGAGTCCGTCGGAGTCTTGGAAGGGGGGTTTTCCCTACCTCGGCACTGCAGCGATCCGATCTCAGGGATCCCCTCAGGGACCCCCGCAGGGACCCTGAGGGCGCCGCTGAGCGACTGCCCCTCACGTATCCCCTACGCCGTCGGCTCCGTCCGGTCCCGCCAGGGCAACTCCGCCGTCACGGTCGTAGGGCCTCCGACCGGGGAGTCCACGACGAACAGCCCGTCGACGGCGCCCAGCCGGTCCGCCAGCCCTCGCATCCCCGTGCCTCCGTCGAGGCGTGCCCCGCCCCGGCCGTCGTCGCGCACCTGGATGAGCAGCCGGTCCTCCACCCGCCACACGTCCACGGACGCCGATTGCGCCCCACTGTGCTTGCTGACGTTCTGGAGCAGCTCGGAGACGGTGAAGTAGGCGATGCCCTCGATGGCCTGCGCCGGCCGCGCCGGAAGATCCGCCGTCACCTGCACCGGCACCGTGCACCGCGAGGCCACCGACGACAGCGCCGCGTCCAGCCCCCGGTCGGTCAGTACGGCCGGATGGATCCCGCGCGCCAGATCCCGCAGCTCCTGCAGCGCCAGCTTCACCTCGCCGTGCGCCTCCTCGACCATCACCGAGGCCGCGTCCGGGTCCTCCAGCAGCTTCTCCTTGGCGAGGCCCAGCCCCATCGCCAGATTGACCAGCCGCGCCTGCGCACCATCGTGCAGATCCCGCTCGATGCGCCGCATATCGGCCGCGGCGGTGTCCACCACGACCCCCCGGTCGGACTCCAGCTCGGCGATCCGCCGCTCCAGCTCGTCGGACGGGCACAGCAGGGCCCGCACCATCGCCCGGTCCGCGTTGGTCAGCCCACGGGCCAGGAAGGGCAGCACCGGCCACAGCACGAACAACGACGTCAGCGTCACCACGAAGGTGACGATCCCCCACGGCAGCCGGATGAAGTCGTACAGCACCGTCCGCCAGGCCACCGGATCCTTCAGTACCAGCCACATGCCCTGGAAGACGTTGCCCGCCCGGCGCAACGGCAGCGGGCTCGGCTCGTCCACCCGCACCGCGAGCAGCATCCGCGCCCGGCCCCGCTCGAACCGGCCGATCAGCCGCGCCCCCAGCAGCCCGAGCGCCAGCACCGGCAGCCCGACCACCGTGAGCGTCAGCGTGGCGCCGGTGAACAGCACCGTCATGACGTAGGCGAAACCGACGACCGACATCGGCAGGTTCGTCAGAAGGTGTGCGATCTCCTTCCACGTCTGCGGGTCGTAGGCGAACCGGACGCGCGGCAACTGCTCGTCACGCCCCGGCGTGTCCCGGCCGGCGGCGGACTCGACGGGCACGGCGCGTGGACGCACGGCCGTGGGAGCGGGTTTGGATACGGTCATACGGGTCAGCGTGCCGCGCGAGACGCCGCCGCGCCATGGAGTTCGCCGCCGGGAGGCACGGGGGAAAACCCCACCCCCGTTGCCCCAGCTGTGACGGCCTGCTTACCGTGCCTTTATCAGGCCCTAGACTCCCGTGCGTACAGATCGTCGAACAGGCCGAGGTCGGGTCGGGGAGCGAGGGACGGACCGTGCCGCAGTCGTCGCAAGCAGCGCTGAGGGAACCGACGGTCGTCGTGGCGTCGGAGTACTTCGACTCCTACGCGGTCGTCGGACTCCTCGCCGTCATCGGCGTGCTCTTCGTCGCCGTCGCGTTCGGCGCGGGCCGCCTGCTGCGCCCCGTCGTCCCCACCACCGAGAAGCTCCTGACGTACGAGTGCGGCGTCGACCCCGTCGGCGAGGGCTGGGCCCACACCCAGGTCCGCTACTACGTCTACGCCTTCCTCTACGTCATCTTCGCCGTCGACTCGATCTTCCTGTTCCCCTGGGCGACGGTCTTCGCCGCCCCCGGCTACGGCGCGGCCACGCTCGTGGAGATGTTCATCTTCCTCGGCTTCCTGGCCGTGGGCCTGCTGTACGCCTACAAGAAGGGCGTCCTGACATGGACGTGAACCCGCCCGCCCCCGAGCCGGTGCTGCTTCCCGAGCCGAAGCGGCTGGGTGCGTTGTCCCGCCTCGCCCCCGAGCCGATGAAGGTCGTCCTGAACTGGGGCCGCCGCTACTCGCTCTGGGTCTTCAACTTCGGCCTCGCCTGCTGCGCGATCGAGTTCATCGCCGCGTCCATGGCCCGCCACGACTTCATCCGCCTCGGCGTCATCCCCTTCGCACCGGGCCCGCGCCAGGCCGACCTGATGGTCGTCTCCGGCACGGTCACGGACAAGATGGCCCCGGCCGTCAAACGCCTCTACGAACAGATGCCCGAGCCGAAGTACGTCATCTCCTTCGGCGCGTGCAGCAACTGCGGCGGCCCCTACTGGGACTCCTACTCCGTCACCAAGGGCGTGGACCAGATCATCCCGGTCGACGTGTACGTCCCCGGCTGCCCGCCACGCCCCGAGGCACTGCTCCAGGGCATCCTCAAACTCCAGGAGAAGATCGCGCGCGAGTCGCTGGGGGAGCGCTACGCCACCGGCACCGACCGCCCTTCGGCGGCAGCCCTCCAGAGCGGCCTCGTACGCCCGCCGGCCGCGGAGGGGGGCACCCGATGACCACCGTCGGCTGGCTGCCCGCCCCCGCCGGGGAACTCTTCGGCCCCGAGGCCACCGCCGAGGAGTCGTACGAGGTCCTGACGGTCGACGTACCCCCGCAGTCCTGGACCGCGGCACTCCTGACCGCCCGCGACCGGCTGTCCTGCACCTACTTCGACTGGCTGAGCGCGGTCGACGAAGCCGGCACCGGCTTCCGCGTCTGCGCCCACGTCGTCGCGCTGACGCCGGTCCGCCGCCTGCTGGTGCGCACGACGGTCCCGCACGAGGCCCCGACCCTCGACTCCGCCGTCGAGGTCTACGCGGGCGCCGCCTGGCACGAACGCGAGACCCACGAGATGTTCGGCGTCGTCTTCGCCAACCACCCGGCCCTGGACCACCTCCTCCTCCCCGAGACCTTCGAAGGCCACCCCCTGCGCAAGGACTTCGTCCTCGCCGCCCGCGTCGCCAAGGCCTGGCCCGGCGCGAAGGAACCCGGCGAGTCCGAGCACGGCGGCCCCAAGCGCCGCCAGATGCTCCCTCCCGGCGTCCCCGACCCCAACGAGTGGGGCCCCCTCAAGGGCCAGCTCCCCCCAGCCCCGGCCCGCGCCACCCGAGCCCCCCGCACCCCTCCCGGCGACCGCCCGACCCGCACACCGGTCGACCGTCCGGTCGGCACGGCGGGTGACCGTCCGGTCCGTACACCGGGTGACCGTCCGACGGGAGACCACCCGGTCAGGCGCGCCCGGACAGCATCGGAGGGCTCGGCCGGCCAGGCCCCGGACCAGCCGGCCGACCAGGCCCCGGACCAGCAGGTGAGTCAGGCCACGGACCGACCGGTCAGTCAGGCGCCGGACCGGTCGGCCGGCGAGAACGCCGGCCGGCCGGCCACCACCGCGGAGGCGCCACCGAGCGCGACCACCTCCCGCAGCACGGCCGGGACCGCCGCCCCTCGCCGTTCCCGAAGCGTGAGCCAAGGGTCTGCTTCGCAGCGAGCAGAGGCCACCACTCCGGAAGCCCCGTCCCCGGAAGCCCCGTCCCGGGAGGCCTCGCCCCAGAAGGCCGCTCCCCCGAAGGACTCGAAGGCCGCGCCCCCGAAGGCCGCGCCCGCAGAGGACCCGAAGGTTGCGCCCCCAGCGGACCCGGCCGCCCAGCCCCCGGCGGGCCCGCGTGGCGGGTCCGAGAGGTCTGTCGACCGGCCGCCGGCCACCCCCGGCGGTGCCTCCCGCAGCGCCGACGCCCCCTGGCACCACGCCCGCCCCGCCTTCGAGGATCCGGAACGGGACACGGACCACCCCGAGCCCGAGCGACCGGCGACGACCCAACAGCCTGCCTCCGATGACTCCGCCCCCGAGAACGACCCCCCGGACACCGCCTCCTCGGACAACGACACCCCCGCGAACCCCCAGGGAGGCCCGCAGTGAACGACGCTCTCGACGTCGCCCTGCGACTCCTGATCGTCTTCG
This sequence comes from Streptomyces sp. ID05-39B, assembly GCF_033794725.1. NCBI lineage: Bacteria > Bacillati > Actinomycetota > Actinomycetes > Kitasatosporales > Streptomycetaceae > Streptomyces > Streptomyces sp. ID05-39B. Next base: position 5,448 of record NZ_JARGEF010000196.1, read on the forward strand.
TCGTCTTCCTCACCTTCCCCCTGCTCGTCGGTCAGGCCGAGCACAAGGTGATGGCCCACATGCAGGGCCGCCTCGGCCCGATGTACGCCGGCGGTTTCCACGGCTGGGCCCAACTCGTGGCGGACGGCGTGAAGTTCGCGCAGAAGGAGGACATCGTCCCCGCGGGCGCGGACCGCCGTATCTTCCAGCTGGCTCCCGCGGTCGCCCTGCTCCCGTACCTCCTGGTCCTCCTCGCGATCCCCATCGGCCCCGGCGAGGGCGCCGTCGGCGAGGTCGTCGACGCGGGCATCTTCTTCGTCCTGGCCGTCATGGGCGTCGGCGTCCTCGGCTCGCTCATGGCCGGCTGGGCCAGTGCCAACAAGTTCTCCCTCCTCGGCGGCCTGCGCACCGCCGCTCAGCTCCTCGCCTACGAACTCCCGATGCTGCTCACCGCCGCCTCCGTCGCCATGGCGGCCGGCACGGTGTCTCTCCCCGGCATCGTCGACGCCTTCGAGTGGTGGTGGCTGCCCTGGCAGATCGTCGGCGCGATCGTCTTCTTCACCGCCGGCCTCGCCGAACTCCAGCGCCCCCCGTTCGACATGCCCGTCGCCGACTCGGAGATCATCTTCGGTGCCTACACCGAGTACACCGGCCTTCGCTTCGCCCTGTTCCTCCTCGCCGAGTACGCCGGAATCGTCGTCCTGTGCGGCCTGACCACCGTCCTTTTCCTGGGCGGCTGGCACGGCCCCTGGGGCGCCGACGGCCTCGGCTGGGTCTGGACCCTGCTGAAGTCCGCCGTCCTCGCCTTCGTCGTGATCTGGCTGCGCGTCACTTACCCCCGCCTGCGCGAGGACCAGCTCCAAAAGCTCTCCTGGACCCTCCTCGTCCCCCTTTCCCTCGCCCAGATCGCCCTCACCGGCGTCGTCAAGGTGGTGATCTCCTGATGTCCCGCCCGTCGCCCGACCACCACTCCTCGACGACGCCCTCCGCTCGGCCCCGCCTGTCGTTTCCTGGCTCCGGCCTCGCCAAGGGCCTGGCCGTCACCCTCCGCACCATGACGCGGAAGACCGTCACCGAGCAGTACCCGGACGTCCAGCCCGATCTCGCACCCCGCACCCGCGGTGTGATCGGCCTGTTCGAGGAGAACTGCACGGTCTGCATGCTGTGCGCCCGCGAGTGCCCGGACTGGTGCATCTACATCGACTCCCACAAGGAGACGATCCCGGCGGCCACCCCCGGTGGACGAGAGCGCAGCCGCAACGTCCTCGACCGCTTCGCCATCGACTTCGCCCTGTGCATGTACTGCGGTATCTGTATCGAGGTCTGTCCTTTCGACGCCCTGTTCTGGTCCCCGGAGTTCGAGTACGCCGAGACCGACATCCACGAACTCACCCACGAGCGGGACAAGCTCCGCGAGTGGATGTGGACCGTGCCGGCCCCGCCCGCCCTCGACCCCGGCGCGGAGGAACCGAAGGAGATCGCCGCCGCCCGCAAGACGGCCGAGAAGCTGGCCGCCACCCAGGCCGAACAAGCCACCCAGGCCACCCAAGCCACCGAGGCCACCCCGGCCGGACCGGACAACCCCCAGGGAGGCGAGGCGTGATCGTCGCTCAGGCACCCCACGGCTTCCTCTCACCCACCGGCGTGGAGATCGCTTTCCTCCTCGTCGGCCTGGTGACCTTCGGCGCCGCCCTCGTCTCCGTCACCACCAAGCAGCTGGTGCACGCCGCGCTCTGGCTGGTGGTGACCCTCGGCGGCCTCGCCGTCGAGTACCTCCTGCTCACCGCGGAGTTCATCGCCTGGGTGCAGGTACTGATCTATGTGGGTTCCGTCGTCGTCCTCCTCCTCTTCGGTCTGATGCTCACCAGGGCGCCCATCGGCCGCTCCCCGGACGCGGACTCCGCCAACCGCTGGGCCGCCCTCGCGGTCGCCGTCGCCGCCGCGGCCGCACTCGTCTGGGTGGTCGTCGACGCCTTCCGCGCCACCTGGATCGACCTCGACGGCCCCGCCGCCGGCTCCACCGAGGCCACCGGCGCGAGCCTCTTCCAGAACTGGGTCCTCCCCTTCGAGGCCCTCTCCGTCCTCCTCCTCGCGGCCCTGGTCGGCGCGATCGTCCTGTCCCGCAAGGCGAAGGCGGAGCGAAGCTCTCCCCCTCTGAACTCCCGAGACACCGACGAGAGTTCCCCATCCGTCCCGGTTGCCCGGAAAAATCCGGCCGAGCAGGAAGGCGCCCGCTGATGCACCTCGCCTATCCCGCCGTGCTCTCCGCCCTCCTCTTCTGCACCGGCCTGTACGGCGTCCTCGCCCGCCGCAACGCGATCCTGGTCCTGATGTCGGTCGAGCTGATGCTCAACGCCGTCAACCTGAACCTCGTCGCCTTCGACGTCTGGCTCAGCCGGACCGCCGAGGAGACCCTGCACTCCGGCCAGGCCCTGACCCTGTTCACCATCGCCATCGCCGCCGCCGAGATCGGTATCGGCCTGGCGATCGTCCTCGCCGTCCACCGCAATCGCGGCACCGCGGACATCGACAAGCTCCGCGACACCGCCGAGGGCCACGAGAGCGCCCCGGGCGACGAACCCACCGAGGACGACGGCACCGCCCCCGCGGCCGAGAAGGCTGAGGCCACCGCGTGACCACGACCACCCTCGCCGTCCTCGTCCCCCTCCTCCCCTTCCTCGGCGCCCTCGCCGGCCTGCTCCTCGGCCGCACCGCCCCCGGCTTCGTCCGCCCGCTCGCCGTCCTGCCGACCCTCGCCTCCCTCGTACTGGCCGCGATCGTCGCCGTACGACAGGGCGGGGACGCGGCGGTCGACGCCGCCACCGAGCTGACCCCCACCGGCTCCGTCCCGGTCGAACTCGCCCTGCACATCGACGGCTTCGCCGCCCTCGTCGCCCTCGTGGTCGGCCTCGTCGCCACCTGCGTGCAGATCTACTCGACGGGCTACCTGCGCGACGACCCGCGCTACCCCTCGTACGCGGCCCTCGTCTCCCTGTTCACCTCCGCGATGTTCCTCGTCGTCTACTCGGGCGACCTGATCGTGCTGCTGGTCGGCTGGGAAGTGATGGGCATCTGCTCCTACTTCCTGGTGGGCCACTACTGGGAGACCCCGCAGGCCCGAGCCGCCTCCATCAAGGCATTCCTCGTCACCAAACTCGGCGACGTCCCCTTCCTCATCGGCCTGTTCGCCCTCGCCACCGACGCCGGTTCCTTCCGCATCACGAAGATCCTCGGCACGGTCGCGCACGGCGGACTCGACCACCCGACGCTGATCGCCCTGCTGCTCCTGGCCGGCGTGGCCGGCAAGTCGGCGCAGTTCCCGCTGCACACCTGGCTCCCCGACGCGATGGCCGGCCCGACTCCCGTCTCCGCGCTGATCCACGCCGCGACAATGGTCGCCGCCGGTGTCTATTTCGTCGCCCGTCTCCTCCCGGTGTTCGAGTCCTCCCAGGCCGCGATGGCCGTCCTCGCCGTCATGGCCGCCGTAACCATGGCCGGCTCGGGCCTCGCCGCGCTCGCCCAGGACGACATCAAGCGGGTCCTGGCCTACTCGACGATCGGCCAACTCGGCTACATGACCGGCGCCCTCGCCGTCGGCGACCGCGGTGCCGCCGTCTTCCACCTCGTCTCCCACGGAGCCTTCAAGGCCCTGCTGTTCCTCGCGGCCGGCGTGATCATCCACGCGGCCGGCACCAACTCGCTGGCCGCCATGTCCCGCATGAGCGGTCTGCGCGACCGCGTCCCGGACGCCTTCTGGACGATGACCGTGGCGCTCCTCGCGCTCGCCGCGATCCCGCCGTTCAGCGGCTTCTTCTCCAAGGAGTCCGTCCTCGGCGCCGCCGAGCACGTCACCACCGGTCACACCGAGCACGCCCCGGCCGCCGCCGGGTGGATCGTCCTCGTCGCCGGCCTGTTCACCGCCGTCCTCACCGCCGCCTACGCGGCCCGACTGTGGCTGCTGGCCTTCCGCGGCCGTGGCGCCGAGGCCCCCGACCACGGCCGGCAGCCGCTGGCGATGACCGTGGTGCTGTGGGTGCTCGCGGTCCCGTCCCTCGCCCTCGGCGGGCTCGCCTACCGCTCCCTGCCCGACTGGTTCGACGGCCGTGACCTCGCCCCCACCCTCACCACCTCCGTCCTCGGCACCGGCCTCGCACTCGTCGGCGCCCTGGTCGTCCACAGCGCCTGGCGGCACACCACCGCAGTCGCCGCCCGCGTCCCGATCGGCGCCGTCGCAGCCCACCCCGAGGGCGATGCCGCACTCGTCGAGGCCGAGGCCATCGCGACCCACACGCCCGCCTACGGAGACGTGGCCTCGGCGCCCGACCCGGCAGACCCCGGGCGGCTCCTGCTCGGCCCGCTGCACCGCCACGCAGCCACCGGCTTCCACCTGGACGCCGTCTACACCACCCTGTTCGTCCGCCCGGTGCAGGCCGGAGCGAGCCTCGTCCGGTTCCTCGACCGCGAGGTCGTCGACACCTACGTACGCGGCGCGGGCACCCTGCCCCGCTGGCTCGGCACCGCCGTACGGCGAGCCCAGACCGGCAACGTCCAGACCTATGTGAGCGCGCTGCTCGCCGGCACCGTCGTCCTGGTGGTCGCCGTCCTTCTCGTCGCCACGGGAGCGTGAGCACGCGTGATCGGTATCAGCGAGTCCGTGATGCAGTTCCTTCTGGCACTGATCGTGGCCGGCCCGCTCCTCGGCGCGGCCGCCGCTCTCCTCCCCGCCCCGCCCGGGCTGAAGGGAACGTCACCCGAGCAGGCCGTCCTGCGGCACGGTGTCACCGTGACCGGGGCGATCCTCGTCGCCGCGATCGTCCTCGCACTCGGCTTCGACCACGACCAGCCGTCCAAGATGCAGGCCACGACCGACATCAGCTGGATCCCCGCACTCGACGTACGCATCCACCTCGGCATCGACGGCATCTCCCTTCCCCTTCTGGTCCTGACCGCGCTGCTGACCTTCCTGTGCGCGCTCTACTCGTACTTCAACCTGCCCGCGGGCCCGAGCCCGAAGGCCTTCGTCGCGCTGCTGCTCGTCCTCGAGGCCGGCACCCTCGCCACCTTCGCCGTCCTCGACCTGCTGCTGTTCTTCCTCGCCTTCGAGATGGTCCTCATCCCGATGTACTTCCTCATCGCCCGCTGGGGCGGCGCCGGCCGGACCCGCGCGGCATGGAAGTTCATCCTGTACACGCTGCTCGGATCCGTGGTCATGCTGCTCGGCCTGCTCCTGATCGGAATCAAGGCGGGCACCTTCGACATGGTGGCACTGGCCACTGACAACGGCCGCTCACTGTCCACATCCGTGCAGGTCATCGCCGTCTTGGCGATCGGGATCGGGCTCGCAGTGAAGACCCCGATGTGGCCCCTGCACAGTTGGCTGCCCGACGCCCACACCGCCGCCCCGACCGTCGGCTCGGTCCTCCTCGCCGGCGTCCTGCTCAAGATGGGCACGTACGGGTTCGTCCGCATCGTCCTCCCGGTCACGCCCGACGGCTTCCACACCTTCGCGCCCTACCTCGCCGCCCTCGCCGTCGTCGGCATCATCTACGGCTCCCTGGCCTGCCTCGCCCTCGCCCGACCGGGCGCCAAGGGCGACCTCAAGCGCCTCATCGCCTACTCCTCCGTCGGCCACATGGGATTCGTCCTGCTCGGCATCGCCTCCACGACGCCGACCGGCGTCAACGGGGCCCTCTTCGCCAACATCGCCCACGGCCTCATCACCGGCCTGCTGTTCTTCCTGGTCGGCGCCCTGAAGGACCGCACCGGCACCAGCGACCTCGACACCCTCGCCGAGGAGACCGGCGCCGCCCTCTACGGCAAGGCCCCCCGCCTCGGCGGCCTCCTCGCCTTCGCCGCGGTCGCCTCCCTCGGTCTGCCCGGCCTCGCCGGGTTCTGGGGCGAGATGCTGGCCCTGTTCGGTGCGTTCAACCCCGCCGACGGCCTCAGCCGCCCCGCCTTCCTCACCTTCACGGCGATCGCCGCCTTCGGGACGCTCCTGACCGCCGCCTACCTCCTCGCCGTGGTCCGCCGCGTCTGCATGGGCGCCGTCCCACAGGACGGCCCACGCCTCACCGACGTACGCGCGTACGAGTTCGCCGCCTGGACACCGCTCGTCGTCCTCACCGTCGTCGCCGGCCTCTGGCCCAAGGCACTCCTCGGCCTGACCGACCCGGCCGTGCAGCAGCTCCTCGCAGGAGGCAACCGATGAGCCAGCTCGCCGCCGCACCCTCGGTCGTCCAGTCCGTCGACTGGCTCGCCATCGCCCCGCCCACCCTCACAGCGGTCGTCGGACTCGTCGTCCTCGTCGCCGACCTCTTCCTGCCCGAGAACCGCAAGCCGCTCCTCGGCTGGCTCTCCGTCGCGGGCCTCGCCGCCGCCACAGCCCTCCTGCTGCCCCTCCTGGACGGCGACCGCTCCACCTTCTGCCTGACCGGCGACACGCGCGTGTGCAGCTACACGGCCGACCACTTCACCCTCGTCATCCAGTTCCTGGTGCTCGCGGGAGCGCTGCTGGCCGCCCTCCTGTCGGTCACCGCCCTCAAGGACGAGCGCGGAAGGCTCCCCGAAGGCGAGTTCTGGTTCCTGCTGCTGTCCTCCGCCGCGGGCGCCGCCCTCCTGCCCGCCTCACGCGACCTCGCCACCCTCATCGTCGCCCTGGAGGTCGCCTCCCTCCCCGCCTTCGCCCTCGTCGGCATCCGGCACGGCGACCGCAGGTCCTCCGAAGCCGCCCTGAAGTTCTTCCTGTCGTCCGTCACCGCGACCGCCGTCAGCCTCCTGGGCATCAGCTTCGTCTACGCCACGACCGGCACCCTCTACCTCACCCAGGTGGCCGACCGCATCCAGGACGTCGACGGACAACTGCACACCCTCGCCCAGACCGGCGTCGTCCTCACCCTCATCGGCTTCGCCTTCAAGACGGCCGCCGTCCCCTTCCACTTCTGGGTCCCCGACACCTACGTCGGCGCACCCCTCCCCATCGCGGCCTACCTGTCCGTCGTCGGCAAGGCCGTCGGCTTCTCCGGTCTCATCCTCGTCACGGTCGTCGCCTTCCCGTCGTACGCCGAGGTCTGGGGCCCCGCCCTGGCGGCACTGGCAGCCCTCACCATGACCGTCGGCAACGTCGGCGCACTCCGCCAGCAGGCCACGCGCGCATACAGCGCCGTACGCCTGCTCGCCTGGTCCTCCGTCGGACAGGCCGGCTACCTCCTGGTCCCGATCGCCTCCGCCGCCTACTCCGACGACCCCGAGCACGCCGTCGGCTCCACCGTCGCCTACGCCCTCATGTACGCCGCCGTGAACCTGGGCGCCTTCGCCGTCGCGGCCCTGGTCGGCCGCAGGCACGCCACGAACCGCATCACCGACTACCGGGGCCTCTACGCGAAGAACCCGCTCGCCGCCCTGACCCTGGCCTTCTTCCTGCTCTGCCTCGCCGGACTGCCGCCCGGCATCATCGGACTCTTCGCCAAGGTCACCGTCTTCTCGGCCGCGGTCGAAGCCGGCCTCGGCTGGCTCGCCGTCGTCATGGCCGTCAACGTCGTGATCGCGCTGTACTACTACCTCCAGTGGACGGCCCTGCTGTTCCGCGCCCCCGAGGGCGCAACCGGCAAGCACCCCGTCCCCGCGCCCCTCACGGCCGCCATCACCCTCACCGCGGTCCTCGGCATCGCCCTCTCCGGCGCCCCGCAGCTGGTCCTGCGCTTCGCCGACACCACCCTTTTCTGACCCGAACCACCCTCTTCTGACCGGTCACCCGGACGGCCCACGCCCGCCTCCGGGAGCACAAGGGAACCCGGGGCCCTCGTCTGGCGTTGTCCAAAACGGGAGGTTCCACTGGAGGTGGCACCAGGACACCAGGGGAACCGCGGATCAGAAGTCAAGATCAGCAAGCGAAGGGTTCCCCTGCCGCACGACTTGGAGGGCGTACCGTGCACCGCCGGCACAACGGGCTCAGGACCGCAGTACTCCTCGGGGGACTGTCCGCACTCATCATCGTCATCGGCAGCTTCTTCGGCCGTATGGGGCTCGTCGTCGCGGTCCTGATCGCACTGGGCACCAACGCATACGCGTACTGGAACAGCGACAAGCTGGCCCTGCGCGCCATGCGCGCCCGCCCCGTGAGCGAGTTCGAGGCGCCCGGCCTCTACCGCATGGTCCGCGAGCTCTCCACCCAGGCCCGCCAGCCCATGCCCCGCCTGTACATCTCCCCGACCGAGGCGCCCAACGCCTTCGCCACCGGCCGCAACCCGCGCAATGCCGCGGTGTGCTGCACGGAGGGCATCCTCCGCCTCCTCGACGAGCGAGAACTGCGCGGAGTCATCGGCCACGAGCTGAGTCACGTCTACAACCGCGACATCCTCATCTCCTCGGTCGCAGGCGCCCTCGCCTCCGTGATCATGTTCCTGGTCAACTTCGCCTGGCTGATCCCCATCGGCCGGTCCAACGACGACGACGGCCCCGGCATCCTCGGCATGCTGCTGATCATGATCCTCGGTCCGCTCGCCGCCAGCCTCATCCAACTGGCCATCAGCCGCTCCCGCGAGTACGAGGCCGACGCCTCGGGCGCCCAGCTCACCGGCGACCCCCTGGCCCTCGCCGGTGCCCTGCGCAAGCTCGAACTGGGCACCAAGCAGCTTCCGCTGCCGCCCGAGCCCCGCATCGAGACCGCGAGCCACATGATGATCGCGAACCCGTTCCGCCCGGGCCAGGGCCTCTCCAAGATGTTTTCGACGCACCCGCCGATGGCGGAGCGCATCGCCCGTCTCGAGAAGATGGCAGGCCACCAGTGAAGACCGTGCGTCATATGACTCATACTCAGCGGCTTCTGGCTGTTCCTCGGATACGTGTTCGCAGGTGCTGAAAAAGCTTCACTGCTTGTCATTATCGGGAAGCGCTGCGCGGGGTGGCGACGTTGAAGGCGCCATTGGTCTTGCTGGCGAAATAATTCATCCTCATCTTAAGTCGCTTGCATGGCTGTCTGTCTGTGCAGCTCAGCAAGGCCTTCCGGGTGTCCGCTTGCATCTCATGCAGGCATTGCACACCGGTACTTGGCGAGAAGCGGTCCCACTCATGGGGGATGTAGGCGGTACCTCAAGACCCTCGCTTGTCTGCTGCTGTGCGATATCAGGAGCCCTAGGCCCACGGCGCAAACGCTGACGTCTCGCAGTTACTAGCGGCCAAACGCCTGCTCTGTGGGAACCACATCGCGCCCAAGAGGCATGAGCGAAATCGGGATGAGCTTGAGATTGGCCCACCCGAACGGGATTCCAATGATTGACAGGAACAGCGGGATGCTAGTGACTAGGTGGGCCAGAGCCAGCCACCACCCCGCGAAGATCACCCAGATCACGTTCCCGATGAACGACCCTGCCCCAGCCCCCGGCCGATCCACTGTGGTGCGGCCGAACGGCCAGATGACGAAGCCGGCGATGCGTAGCGACGCGATGCCGAATGGGATGGTGATGATCAAGACGAAGCAGATCAGCGCCGCGATCAGGTAGCCGATCGCCATCCAGATGCCACAGAAGACGAGCCAGATGATGTTCAACAGCAGGTTGAAGAGCTTCATGGTCGGTACCTCTCCAGGTCGGTCCATCGGCATGCCTGCTGTCACCAGTATCAGCCGGTCAGGTGTCGAGGCGGAATCGCAGCGCCCTTGTAGCGTGATTGGGAACCCACGGAGACGATCCGGTTCCGCATCGCCGCCTTCCGTATCGGCGTCCACGCCCTCTGGCCCTTCGGCTACACGACCATCGAACGTCGCGACGCCGAGCCCCGTCCTGCCTCGGCAACGTCCTCTGGCTGGTCCTCGCCGGCTGGTGGCTGGCCCTGGCTCACATCGTCACCGGCATCGCGCTGTGCCTGACGATCATCGGCATCCCGTTCGGCATCGCCAACTTCAAGCTGATCCCGGTCTCACTGCTTCCGCTGGGCCGCGAGATCGTGCCCACGGACCAGCCGTTCGCGGGGCGCTGAGTACCGGCGAGCGCACCGCGGTTATCCACAGTCCGCCGGTTGTCCACAGGCCGGCCCGGATGTCAGTGGCATTCGGCACCATGAACGCATGAGTGAGAACGAGCAGGCGAAGACACCACCGACAGGACGCCGGGCCCACGCCCGCCCGTGCCCGGTGTCCCGAATACCCGGGCGAGCACAAGCACCGACCGCGTAACGGGCCCTGGCCGCCGCCTACGCCCGCCCCGCAC
>NZ_JARGEF010000197.1:0-15611 GCF_033794725.1 Streptomyces sp. ID05-39B
CCGCCCCGCCCCCTGCGGGCCTGCGCCGCCGTACGACCCTGATGGCGGCCGGGGGAGTGGTGGCCGTGGCCGCGGTCGTCGGGATCGTGCTGGCGTCGCTGCCGGGCGGCGGCGACGAGGGGAACCGGGCGGGCTCGTCCCCCACGACCTCCGGCAGCACCTCGCCGCACACCTCGGTCAGCCCCTCCGCCTCCCCCACGGTCGAGGGCACGGCCCGGCCGCCGAGTCTGCCGCCGGGGGCACACCAGGAGGCGGGAGGGTACGCGTGGGCGACACCGAAGGGCTGGCGGCGGGATGTGCAGACCGGCGCCGAGGTGCACTACACCGCACCCGACGGCAGGCAGGAACTCGCCGCCAAGTCCTCGCTGTCCGGCGGCGACCTGATGGAGACCTGGCGGACCTCCGAACAGAACGCGCACCAGGGCGAGGACTACCGCAAGATCCGGCTGGAGGAGACCACGTTCGACGGCCGCCCGGCGGTCGTCTGGGAGTACACCTTCACCCTCCGGGGCGCCCCCTGGCACGCCCGCCTGCTCGGCTTCGACGAGGGCGGGAAGACGTACCAGATCAACACCTGGTACCGGCCGGACATCGAGACGTCGGCGGTCCGCACGTACGAGAAGGTCAAGGACAGTTTCACGGTGCTGTGAGGGCGGGGCGGGGAGGCGGGCACGGAAGAGGGGGCCCGTGGGAACGGGCCCCCTCCGCCTGCCGGGCCGGGAACTAGACGTCGGTGCGCTGGTCGGTGCGCACCTCGTCCGGTTGCTTCAGCTTCTCCTTGACGAAGGCGATGGCGATGACGATCGCGGCGACGAGCAGCGACAGCAGCACCGTGGTCCGGCCGTCGTGCTCGGTGTCGGTCAGCATGTAACCGAGGATGAACACGATGAGCCCGGCCGTGGCCCAGGTCAGGTACGGGTACAGCCACATCCGCACGACGAGCTTCTCCGGCGACTCCGCCTGGATGATCTTCCGCATCCGCAGCTGGGAGAAGCAGATCACCAGCCACACGAACAGGGCGACGGCGCCACTGGAGTTGACGAGGAAGAGGAAGACGGACTCCGGGTACTCGTAGTTGAAGAAGACGGCGACGAACCCGAACACCACGGAGACGATGATCGCGTTCCTCGGCACGCCCCGCGAGGTGGTCCGTGCGAAGGCCTTCGGTGCGTCCCCGCGCTCACCGAGCGAGAACGCCATGCGGGAGGCGGTGTAGAGCCCGGAGTTGAGGCAGGACAGCACCGAGGTCAGCACGATGAACTTCATGATCTCACCGGCGTTCGCGATGCCGAGCGAGTCGAGGGCGGCGACGTAGGAACCCTGCTCCTTGAGGGAGGGGTCGTTCCACGGCAGCAGGGTGACCACGACGAAGATCGACCCGAGGTAGAAGACGCCGATACGCCAGATGATGCTGTTGGTGGACTTCGTGACGGCCCGCTGCGGGTTCTCCGACTCACCGGCGGCCAGGGTCGCGATCTCGCTGCCCATGAAGGAGAAGACGACGAGGAGTACGCCGGTGAGGATGGCGCCGGGCCCGTGGGGCAGGAAGCCGCCGTGGTCGACGAGGTTGCCGACACCGGCCTTGTCGCTGTCGACGCCGGGCAGCACGCCGAACACGGCGAGTCCGCCGATGACGATGAAGGCACCGATGGCGACGACCTTGATGCCGGCGAACCAGAACTCGAACTCGCCGTAGGAGCCGACGGAGACGAGGTTGGTGGCGGTCAGCACCACCATCACGATGAGCGCCCATCCCCACTGCGGCACGGCGGGGATCCACGATTCGAGGATGGCGGCACCGGCGGTGGCCTCCACGGCCAGGACGACGACCCAGAAGAACCAGTAGAGCCAGCCGATGGAGAACCCGGCCCAGGGGCCGAGCGCGCGGTCGGCGTGCGCGGAGAACGAACCCGAGGTCGGGTTGGCGGCGGACATCTCGCCCAGCATCCGCATCACCAGCACCACGAGCGTGCCGACGAGAGCGTAGGAGAGAAGGATGCCGGGGCCTGCGGTGGCGATGCCGGCACTTGATCCGACGAACAGTCCGGCTCCGATGACACCGCCGATGGCGATCATCGACAGGTGACGGTTCTTGAGGCCCGCGTGGAGACCGGAGTGGGGCTCTTGGGGATCTCCGGGGCCGTTTCCGGCCTTTGTCAGGGTCGGCTGCGAAGTCATGGGACGGATTTCCTTTGCGCCGCGTGAGGGGGTCTCCCGTACGAGCGGTGTACGGGCCGTGCGGGAGGCATACGAGCCGGACCAGTGAATCCGAGGTGAATGGATTCGGGAACCTTTGATTCCGGATCGTTACTTGAGGTTTCCCTGAGCTTCCATTGTGTTGCCTCCGCTTTTCCGGCGCGATACCCGGCGCTGCTACCCGGCAACACCCGTGTCACACTCATCCCATGCGCGTGTATCTCGGCTCGGACCATGCCGGCTTCGAACTCAAGAACCACCTCGTCGAATGGCTGAAGGAGGCGGGTCACGACCCGGTCGACTGCGGCCCGCACATCTACGACGCCCAGGACGACTACCCGCCCTTCTGCCTCCGCGCGGCCGAGCGGACCGCCGCCGACCCCGACGCCATCGGCATCGTCATCGGGGGCTCCGGAAACGGCGAGCAGATCGCCGCGAACAAGGTGAAGGGCGTCCGGGCCGCCCTCGCGTGGAGCGAGGAGACGGCCTCCCTCGGCCGCCAGCACAACAACGCCAACGTCATGGCGGTGGGCGCCCGCATGCACACCCAGGACGAGGCGACGAAGTTCGTCGAGACCTTCCTCGCCACCCCGTTCTCGGGCGACGACCGTCACATCCGCCGCATCGACATGCTGACGGCCTACGAGACGACCTCGGAACTCCCCCCGATCCCGGCACACCACCCGCAGGGCTGAGCCGCCAGGACGGACCGACCTGGCGGGTTACGGCGGAGTCCTGGACAAGGCTGATCCCTCCCCTTCCCGGGGCTGGGTCGAGCCGGTCAGGACGGGCGACTCGTCAGGGGTGGAGCAAGGCCCCCCGGACAAGGGTTCCCTCCCCCTGCGGAGTCGGGTGGGCAGGGTTTCAGGGGTGCAGGGGGCGGAGCCCCCGCCGCGTCCGGGACGTCGCCGGCGAATCCGCTCGGCCGACGCTGATGGGCAGCTACGGGCCGGCGAACTGCCGTTTCCACGGCGTGTTTCTGGCCCGTAGCTGCCCATGGCTCGGGCTTGACGGGATGCGCCAACAGCATCCTGGTCCGGGACGGAGTCCCGGGACGCACCTCGACGCTCCCCTCACCGAGCCGGGCGGATCGGGTGGGTAGATGTTCCGGGGGTGCGGGGGCGGAGCCCCCGCCGGCGCCGGGGCGGAGCCCCCGGGTCGAGGGCCACCTCTCGACCGGCCGAGTCGGGCGGGCGGGTGGGCAGGGAAAGACCAACCGAAGGGACCCCACCGTGCCGGAAGGGCACACGATCCACCGCCTCGCCCAGGACTACGCCCGTTTCACCGCGAGCCCACCGCAGGTGACCAGCCCCCAGGGCAAGTTCTCCGATGCCGCAGCCCTCCTCACCGGCACCGCACTCACCCGCACCGAGGCCCACGGCAAGCACCTGTTCCTCGGCTTCGCCGCAGACACCTGGGTCCACATCCACCTGGGCCTCTTCGGCAAGGTCACGTTCGGCGAGGCGACCCCGGACACCCCCGCACCCCCGCCCACGGACACCGTCCGCCTGCGCCTGGCCGCCGCCACCGGCTATGTGGACCTCCGCGGTCCCACCACCTGCGCCCTGATCACGGACGCCGAGAAGCAGGCGGTACACGACCGCCTCGGCCCCGACCCCCTCCGTGCGGACGCCGACCCGGACCGGGCGTACCGCCGTGTCTCCCGCAGCCGTACGACGATCGCCGCCCTCCTGATGGACCAGAAGATCATCGCGGGCGTCGGCAACGTCTACCGCGCCGAGGTCCTCTTCCGGCACGGCATCGACCCCTACCGTGCCGGCAAGGACATCACTCCTGCGGAGTGGACGGCGATCTGGTCGGACCTGGTGGCGCTGATGCGCGAGGGTGTCCGCGACAACCGCATCGACACGGTCCGCCCGGAGCACACCCCGGAGGCGATGGGCCGCCCGCCCCGCGTCGACGACCACGGCGGCGAGGTGTACGTCTACCGGCGCACCCACCAGCCGTGCCTCCTGTGCGGCGACCAGGTCCGCACCGCCCCCCTCGCGGCCCGCAACCTCTTCTGGTGCCCCACCTGCCAGAAGACCTGACGCACCGCCCCTCGGGAACTCAGAACCCGTGCGGCAGCCAGGGTTCCCCGCTCGCCGACCCGAACCCCACCGAGGCCTCGGCCAGGGCCCCCGGCCGCAGCTCCCGCACCCGTCCGGCCCGAGCCAGCGAGCCCAGCGACACGCCCCCGAGGTACGCCGCCCCCAACTCCCGTACGGACAGGCGCAGATCGGCCGCATCCGTCGTAGGCGAACAGACGGCCCCCTTCGTGTCCCCCGACAGCCGCCAACGTCCGGTGTTCCACGGGCAGAAGGTGTCCTCGACGTCCAGCACCACGTCCACCGGCGCCTGGTAGGTCCGCGACTCCAGCGCGGCCCCGACGTCCACCAGCCGTACGTACAGGGAGTCCCGCACCCGCACTTCGCACCGCCGGATGTCGGAGACGAGATGCTGCCAGGCCTCGTCCAGCGGCCGGCCCCGCACCTTCAGCGAGCTCGTGAGGTCGATCCCGAACAGGAACCGCCACAGCGCCGCCTCCGACACCGCGTCGACCGCGACGAGGTCGGTCAGCAGCACCTCACCGTTGTGCCCGGAGTCCGTCCACCTCGGCTTCACCCGGTACCGGACATACCCCGTGACCTCCCCGTCCCGCTCGGCCAGCACGCACTGCAACGGCGACGCCCCGCCCCGCTCGCTCTCCGGGTCGAGCACCCCGAGCCGCTCCCAGCCGGGCTGCCGCGCCAGCATCCCCGCCCGCAGCGGCACGGTCCGCGCGTACACCGTCTCGCACACGTCGAGGACGGCCCCGGTCTCGGCGTACCGCAGCCGTACGTCGTCGGTACCGGCCGGGACGGACAGCCGTACCCGGCTGGTGTCGATCTCGGCGTGCAGCCCGAAGGTCGCCGCGCCGTAGCCGAACCGCCCGTAGATGGCGGGCTCGGAGGCGGTGAGGACGGCGAGTGGATCGCCCCACGTACGGATGTCGTCCAGCTGCCGCCGCATCATCGAGGTCAGCACCCCGCGCCGGCGGTGCGTCGCGGACACGGAGACCATGGTCACCCCGGCCGTCGGCACCGAGGCCCCGCCGGGTACCGTCAGCCGGAAGTCGAAGGCCCCGGCCGTCCCGACCAGTTCGGCCCCGTCCCAGGCGCCGAAGGACCGTTCGTACGGTGTGATGTCGCGCCACAGCGCGCGTTCCTCGGCCGATTCGCCGGCCCCGCCGAAGGCGCGCAGCAGGGTGTCGTACCAATTGTCCCAGTCGTCCCGCCGTAAGGGCCGCAGGTCGGTCGCCGGGAGGCCCGCACGGCCCGTCGCCTCAGTCGTCATGGATCCTGCCTACCAGGGCAATGCGGGACGAGCGAGGGAATTTCTCCCTCCTGGCGGCACGAGCGCTTTCCGTGCCGTTCACTGTGAAGTCGAGCCTCGGACGGGGGACAAGTGGGACCTCCCGTGCCAAGCGGTGGGTTGGATGGATAGGGTCCCGAACTAATGGCAGCAGGACGACAGCGGCGCTCGGAAGCCGAGACGTTGACGGCCCGGATGAAGCACCTGGTGCACCGGGTCCGCACAGGCCTGCGCAGAAGTGCCGTGGACTACTTCCGCGGCGACGGTTCCGACTGGATCGCGCTGGCCGGTCTGCTGCTCACCGTTCCGGTGATCGCGGCCGTCACACTCACCGATCCGGTGTGGTGCTCACCGGCCGCCCTGGTCCTGCCCATCGTCGCCGGCGGCCTCGTGCTGCGCCCGGCGTCCCTGCTCGGCCTGTACGCGGCGGCGGCCACGGCGCTGATCGTGGAGTCGGTGCAGCTCGGCCCGTACACGGAGGGCGCGGCCCGGGTCACGCCCGGTGTGGTGCTGGTCGTCGCGGCCTGCGGCTTCGTCGGTCTGCTCATCGCCCAGTTCCGCAGCCGGGTCGGCGTGCCCTGGCGGCGCGGCGGCACCATGCTGTTCGACCTGCGCGAACGCATCCGGGTGCAGAGCAAGCTGCCGACGCTGCCGCGCGGCTGGCACCGGGAGATGGCGCTGCGGCCCGCGGGCGGCCAGTCGTTCTCCGGCGACTTCGTCGTGGCGGCCCGCACCAACGGCGGCCGCACCATGGAGGTCGTCCTCACGGACGTCTCCGGCAAGGGCATGGACGCGGGCTCGCGGGCCCTGCTGCTGTCCGGCGCCTTCGGCGGCCTGCTCGGCTCCCTGCCCCCGCACGCCTTCCTCCCGGCCGCCAACGGCTACCTCCTCCGCCAGGACTGGGACGAGGGCTTCGCCACCTCCATCCACCTCGTCCTCGACCTCGACTCCGGGGACTACGAGCTGTACTCCGCGGGACACCCACCAGGTCTCCAGCTCAGCGCGGGCAGCGGCCGCTGGGAGGAGAAGGCCGCGGAGGGCCCGCTGCTCGGCGTGTACGAGGGCGCCCAGTTCGACCCGGTGAAGGGCACGCTGCGCCCCGGCGACGTGCTCATGCTGTTCACCGACGGCCTGGTGGAGACCTCCGACCGTGACATCGTCGAGGGCATCGACCGCCTCACCGGCGAGGCCGACCGCTATGTCGCGGGCGGCTTCCAGGGCGCGGCCTGGCACCTGATCGAGGCGGTCGCCAAGGACGTCAACGACGACCGGGCCCTGCTCCTGGTCTGCCGCGAGGGCCCGACGGCCCAGGCGGCCTCGCTGCTGTAGACCCGGACGGCCGGCTCCCGCGGAAGGACACGCATGCTGACCCTCACCGAGGTCGAGACCCTCGCCCGCACGGCCCACGAGGGCCAGACCGACAAGGCGGGCCGCCCCTACACCGAGCACCTCCAGGCGGTCGCGGACGGCGTACGGTCCCGGGGCGGCGACCCCGACCAGATCGCGGCGGCCTGGCTGCACGACGCCGTCGAGGACGACGCGCTCTGCGAGACCTGGCTGAGCGAGGCGGCCCTGAGCGACCGTACGAAGGCTGTCGTCCGGGCGGTCACCAAGCGGGCGGGGGAGACGCCTCAGGAGTACGCCGGGCGCATTCTGGCCACCCCGGGTGCCCTCCTGGTGAAGGAGGCCGACCTCGCGCACAACGCCGACCCGGCCCGGCTGGCCGTCCTGGACGAACCGACCCGCACCCGCCTGACCGAGAAGTACGCCCGCATGCGCGCACTCCTCGGCCTGACGGCTCCGTAGCCGGGCGCCCTGGGCGTCCCTAGGCGTCGACCTTCGCGCGATCCTGCGCCGGCACCCTCGTCTGCACCCGGACCGGCTCGGCGGGGACGTCCCGCTGCTTGAACGCCCAGTCCATCCTCGGCTCCGTCACGCCCCGGAACACCCACCGGACGGGCTTGGTGCACAGCAGGGTGACGGCGAGGCCGGCGGCCACGGTGACGGCGATCTCACCCAGCGGGCCGTGCAGCCACTCGGGCTCGTACAGGCCACGGTAGTCGGCGCCCTTGGTCAGGAAGCCGTGCAGCAGGTAGCCGTAGAGGGTGCCCGCGCCGAGCGCCGTGAACCACATCGTGCGGCCCGGCACCCAGGAGAAGAAGCAGACGGTCAGCAGCAACGCACAGCCGAACAGCGCCAGTTGCATGACGGGGCCCACCCACCACGGCACGCCCAGTTCCTGCGCGGAGGAGCGGTGATAGAGCCAGCCGGTGTTCATCCGCGGCACCGCCCACCAGGAGAAGGCCAGCGCGAACACGAGCACCGGCACGGCCGCGATCCGCACCGGCCGGCTGCGCACCATCCGGAAGTGCTCGGGCCGCAGGCACAGCCCCAGCACGAAGTACGGCAGGAACTGAAGGACACGCTGAAGGTCCAGGTCGCCGGTGATGCCCGGCGTGACGGACGCCAGCATGGCGATGCCCAGCGCGACCGGCAGCGGATGGCGGATCATCTTCCAGATCGGAGTGGTCAGCCGCCAGATGAACAGCGCGCACAGGAACCAGGTCAGGTAGTACGGGTCGAGGAGTGTGACGGTGACCTGGGGATCGTGGTCGACGACCTGCTTGAACAGCGGATAGGCCGTCTCGAAGACGACGTACGGCACGACGACACCGGTCACCAGGCGCTTCAGCCGGGCCGGGCTGCCGTCGAAACCGCGCGAGAAGTAGCCGGAGATGAGGATGAACGCCGGCATGTGGAAGGCGTACACGAACTGGTAGGCGGCCTGGAGCACCCGGCTGTCGCCCTTCAGGGGCTCCCAGGAGTGGCCGATGGCGACCAGCACGATCGCCAGGTACTTGGCGTTGTCGAAGAACGCGTCACGCTGCTTCGACCGTCTGTCGGGTGACGGTCGGTGCTGATCTTTCTCACTCCGGGATGAGTTCGGACTCGACAGGGAAGACGAAGCGGCGTGGAACATCTGAGGGACCCTAGCGTTGTCATGGCGGTCCGTAAAACATTCCTCGTCAATGAGATCTCATTCCTCCCAATTTCCAAGTGGCCGCCCTCTGAAGCGTCTTGAATGTCGCGATTCATCCCGACTAAAAGGTGCAAAACGGCGGTTGTGGGGGTGTCGGAGGAGTGTCGGAGGAGACTCTGTGCCCACAATTCGAATTACCTGCACGCCAGTTGTGAATTTGTATGCGGAGTTCCTCCGGCAATTGCGGCGCGGCGGGCTCCGGCGGGCGGTACGGCCCGCTCGGACCCGGACGGTTGCCGCCGAGGATGCGTCAGCCGCCGCATAGGCAGGCCGCGTTGGTGGCACGATGGTCTAGGCGGGGTGCGCGGGTCGCGTCCCCCGGGCCGGGCGAGCGGACCGACGAGGGTGTGTGATCAGTTGTGGCCATTTCACTGTCAGTGGTGCTGCTGTTGGCGATCGTCCTGGTCGTCCTGATCAGAGGCGGGTCGATCAAGGCGGGCCCAGCCATAGTCGCGATCCTGTTCGGCTTCTTCCTCGCCTCGACGGGCATGGCCCCGTCGATCAACCGCTTCCTCGACTCCCTCGCCGAAACGATCAACTCGATCAGCTTCTAGGCCGCATCCGGCACGACCTGGGCGACACCGGCCCTACAGCTCGTCGTCCCGCGCCAGGATCAGGCTGACCGAGCCGTCCTCAAGGTTGCTGCCGCCCTCTGGATGCTCGTGACAGCCGCCCCGCAGTTCGGGAGCGGCAAGCCCGATGAGCCGCTCGGCCAGTTCCCGCAACCCCTCGGCGTCGGCCGCGACGGTGATTTCGGTGGCCGAGCCGTACACCTTGATCCGGGCCTCATCCATCCGGCCACGCTACGGCGCCGCCCCGCACTCCCACCCGCCGTCGGCCCCGATGCCCTGCCGCGAGCTCAGGCGCCGTGCCGTACCGAACACCACCCCGCGAACGCCTCAGGGCCAGGTCGCAGGAATGAACCTGCGACCTGGCCCTGAGCCATGCAGAGCGGGCGACGGGAATCGAACCCGCGTAGCTAGTTTGGAAGACTAGGGCTCTACCATTGAGCTACGCCCGCACACGCGCGCCGCAGGTCGGGCGACCGCGGCACTTCAGGCATCTTAGCGGGTCGGCCGCCCTCGCCGCACACCCCGTTTCCCTGCCGCGCCCGGAGCTCCGGCGGACCCTCGGTGAATGCGAGGGCCGGGCGGCCTCGGGGCATGTACCCTACGTGTCGCACCAGACGGGGTGTGGCGCAGCTTGGTAGCGCGTCCGCTTTGGGAGCGGAAGGCCGTGGGTTCAAATCCCGCCACCCCGACCATCTGCGTCATCTGCGCGCCATCCGCGCGATCATGCCGGGCGCCGCACCGGGGATCGTCTTTTGGGCGGCTCAGCTGCTGCGGCTACTATGCAGACTGCGCGCCCGTGTGTCCCCGGCCCACCGGCCTCGAACTCTCCCGGGCGCTGAATCGCCGGACCTGTCAGGTCCCGGCGAAACCCAAGCAGTCAGCCACAAGGAGACCGAACCGTGAAGAGCGCCGTGGAGACCCTGAACCCGACTCGGGTTCGGCTCACTGTCGAGGTGCCCTTCGAGGAGCTCAAGGACAGCCTCGACGCGGCGTACAAGAAGATCAACCAGCAGGTCACGGTGAAGGGCTTCCGTAAGGGCAAGATCCCGGCCCGGATCATCGACCAGCGGTTCGGCCGCGGAGCCGTGCTGGAGGAGGCCGTCAACGACGCGCTTCCGAAGTTCTACACGGAGGCGGTCAACGGGGCCGAGCTGGACGTCCTCGGCCAGCCCGAGGTCGACATCACGGAGCTGAAGGACGGCGAGACGCTGAACTTCACCGCCGAGGTCGACATCCGTCCCGTGCTCGAGCTCCCGGAGGACTTCTCCTCCATCGAGGTCGAGGTCGACGCCGTCGAGGTCAGCGACGAGGACATCGAGAAGTCGGTGGAGCAGCTCCGTGAGCGCTTCGCGTCGACCTCTCCGGTCGAGCGTGCGGCCGAGGACGGCGACGTCGTCACCGTCGACCTGGAGGCCAAGGTCGACGGCGAGGTCCTGGAGGACGGCGTCGCCGACGGCGTCTCCTACACGATCGGCTCCGGCGAGCTGCTCGAGGGCATCGACGACGCCGTGAAGGGCCTGGAGGCCGGTGGCGAGGCCACCTTCACCTCCGAGCTGAAGGGCGGCTCCGCCGCCGGGCAGCAGGCCGAGGTCACCGTCAAGGTCACCCAGGTCGCCGCTCGTGAACTGCCCGAGCTGGACGACGAGTTCGCGCAGCTCGCCTCCGAGTTCGACACCCTGGAGGAGCTGAAGGCCGACAGCCGCAAGCGCCTCGCCAACATGAAGCAGTACGACCAGGCGACCCAGGCCCAGGAGCGCGTCCTGGAGAAGCTCCTGGAGCTGGTCGAGGTGCCCGTCCCCGAGAAGCTGCTCGCGGACGAGATCAACACCCGCAAGCACAACCTGGAGCACCACCAGCTCGACCAGATGGGTCTGACCCTCGAGAAGTACCTGGAGCTCCAGGGCAAGACCGTCGAGGAGTTCGAGACCGAGACCCGCGAGGCCGCGGTCAAGGGCATCAAGACCCAGTTCGTCCTCGACGAGCTGGTCAAGCGCGAGAAGCTGAACGTGAACCAGGAGGAGCTGACCGAGCACCTCATGCGCCGCGCCGCCTCCTCGGGCATGTCCCCCGACCAGTTCGCGCAGGCGGTCGTCGAGGGCGGTCAGGTTCCGCTCCTCGTCGGCGAGGTCGCCCGCGGCAAGGCGCTGGCCGTGGTCGTCGAGTCCGCCACGGTGAAGGACACCAACGGCGAGGTCATCGACCTGGACGACGAGGAGGAGGACACCGAGGAGGCCGCAGAGGCCACCACGGAGGACGCCGCCGAGTCCGCCGAGGACAAGCCCGAGGCCTGAGCCTCGCGCCACTCCTGAAGCGATCGAGAGGGCCCCGGAGCACCACGCTCCGGGGCCCTCTCGGCGTACGGCCCGGCAGTCCGCTCCCGGACGCGGGGCCCCCGCCGGTCCGCGGGTTCAGCCGCGGGTCCGCGAACCGGCCACCGGGTCCCGCTCCGCCCCCCGCCCACGATCCGGGCCCGAATCCGTCCCGCCACCGGTGGCCCCGGCTACGCCCCCGGCGAACACTCACCTCTCCGGGATTCTCCGAAGGGACCCGCGCGTTAGGGTCCATGAATACGAGGGCAGGGGAGTCCCCGTTGCCCCCGGCAGTACACGTGAGACGGCCCGGACGCCGTCGATAAGACGAGCAGGTGGATACGTGACGAATCTGATGCCCTCCGCCGCCGGCGACCCTTCCATCGGTGGTGGCCTCGGCGACCAGGTCTACAACCGGCTGCTCGGCGAGCGGATCATCTTCCTCGGCCAGGCGGTCGACGACGACATCGCCAACAAGATCACCGCGCAGCTGCTGCTCCTTGCCGCCGACCCGGACAAGGACATCTTCCTCTACATCAACAGCCCCGGCGGCTCGATCACGGCCGGCATGGCGATCTACGACACCATGCAGTTCATCAAGAACGACGTGGTCACCATCGCGATGGGCCTCGCGGCCTCGATGGGCCAGTTCCTGCTCAGTGCCGGCACGCCCGGCAAGCGCTTCGCGCTGCCGAACGCCGAGATCCTGATCCACCAGCCCTCCGCCGGTCTGGCCGGCTCGGCCTCGGACATCAAGATCCACGCCGAGCGGCTGCTGCACACCAAGAGGCGCATGGCTGAGCTGACCTCGCAGCACACCGGCCAGTCGGTCGAGCAGGTCACCCGGGACTCGGACCGCGACCGCTGGTTCGACGCCTTCGAGGCCAAGGAGTACGGCCTCATCGACGACGTCATCCCCACGGCCGCCGGCATGCCGGGCGGCGGCGGTACCGGGGCGGCCTAGCACGGGCTCGTCGCGGCCCAGGTGGTCCCGCCGGACATCCGGCGCCCCCCAGGCCGTCAGCGTCCCTCTCAGCCCCCTTCACCGACCGCCCCAGCCTTCTCTCCAGGAGACACCGTGAACGACTTCCCCGGCAGCGGCCTCTACGCCCGCACCGAGGCCGAATACACCGGCCCCCGCGCCGAGTCCCGCTACGTCATCCCGCGCTTCGTCGAGCGCACCTCCCAGGGCATCCGCGAGTACGACCCGTACGCGAAGCTCTTCGAGGAGCGGGTGATCTTCCTCGGCGTGCAGATCGACGACGCCTCCGCCAACGACGTCATGGCGCAGCTGCTGTGCCTGGAGTCGATGGACCCCGACCGGGACATCTCGGTCTACATCAACAGCCCCGGCGGTTCCTTCACGGCGCTCACGGCGATCTACGACACGATGCAGTTCGTGAAGCCCGACGTCCAGACGGTCTGCATGGGCCAGGCGGCCTCGGCCGCCGCGATCCTGCTCGCCGCCGGTACGCCCGGCAAGCGCATGGCGCTGCCGAACGCCCGTGTGCTGATCCACCAGCCGTACAGCGAGACCGGCCGCGGTCAGGTCTCCGACCTGGAGATCGCCGCGAACGAGATCCTGCGGATGCGCGGTCAGCTGGAGGACATGCTGGCCAAGCACTCCACCACGCCGATCGAGAAGATCCGCGAGGACATCGAGCGCGACAAGATCCTCACGGCCGAGGACGCGCTGGCGTACGGCCTGATCGACCAGATCATCTCGACCCGCAAGATGAACAACGCCGACCTGCACTGACGCGGGTGGGGGAGTATCGTCTGCCGCCCCTTGGCATGGTGTGACACGGTCCACGTGGAAGTGAACCGTGCCAAGGGGGGCCCGGACGGGGGGCCCGGCAAGGTACCGTCGACATAAGGCAGCACCAGGAGACGCTGGACTCGAAAGATGTTCCAGTCGTCTCCCAGGCGAAGGGGAAGCACACCGTGGCACGCATCGGTGACGGCGGCGATCTGCTCAAGTGCTCGTTCTGCGGCAAGAGCCAGAAGCAGGTCAAGAAGCTCATCGCAGGGCCCGGTGTGTACATCTGCGACGAGTGCATCGACCTCTGCAACGAGATCATCGAGGAAGAACTCGCGGAGACGAGCGAGGTCCGCTGGGAGGAACTCCCCAAGCCGCGCGAGATCTACGAGTTCCTCGAGGGCTATGTGGTCGGCCAGGAGCCGGCCAAGAAGGCCCTGTCGGTCGCGGTGTACAACCACTACAAGCGGGTCCAGGC
This sequence comes from Streptomyces sp. ID05-39B, assembly GCF_033794725.1. Classification (NCBI taxonomy): domain Bacteria; kingdom Bacillati; phylum Actinomycetota; class Actinomycetes; order Kitasatosporales; family Streptomycetaceae; genus Streptomyces; species Streptomyces sp. ID05-39B. Next base: position 13,709 of record NZ_JARGEF010000197.1, read on the forward strand.
CGGTGAGCACGGCGGCGGTCAAAACCGCGAGGACGCCATCGAGTTGGCGAAGTCCAACATCCTCCTGCTGGGCCCCACGGGCTCCGGCAAGACCCTCCTCGCGCAGACCCTGGCGCGCATGCTGAACGTCCCGTTCGCGATCGCCGACGCCACGGCGCTCACCGAGGCGGGGTACGTCGGCGAGGACGTCGAGAACATCCTGCTGAAGCTGATCCAGGCCGCCGACTACGACGTCAAGAAGGCCGAGACCGGGATCATCTACATCGATGAGATCGACAAGGTCGCGAGGAAGAGTGAAAACCCCTCGATCACCCGCGACGTCTCGGGCGAGGGCGTCCAGCAGGCCCTGCTGAAGATCCTCGAGGGCACCACGGCCTCGGTCCCGCCGCAGGGCGGACGCAAGCACCCGCACCAGGAGTTCATCCAGATCGACACGACGAACGTCCTGTTCATCGTGGGCGGTGCCTTCTCGGGCCTGGAGAAGATCATCGAGTCGCGGGCCGGCGCCAAGGGCATCGGCTTCGGCGCGACCATCCACTCGAAGCGGGAGCTGGCGGCCAAGGACCAGTTCGAGGACGTCATGCCCGAGGACCTGGTCAAGTTCGGCATGATCCCCGAGTTCATCGGCCGCCTCCCCGTGATCACCTCGGTCCACAACCTGGACCGCGAGGCCCTGCTCCAGATCCTCATCGAGCCGCGCAACGCGCTGGTGAAGCAGTACCAGCGCCTTTTCGAACTCGACGGCGTGGAGCTGGACTTCGAGCGGGAGGCCCTGGAGGCCATCGCCGACCAGGCCATCCTCCGCCAGACCGGCGCGCGCGGCCTGCGCGCCATCATGGAGGAGGTACTCATGTCGGTGATGTACGAGGTCCCGTCCCGCAAGGACGTGGCCCGCGTGGTCATCACCGCCGACGTCGTCCGCTCCAACGTCAACCCCACCCTGATCCCTCGCGACGCCCGCAACGGCCGGGGGCCGGGGGAGCAGAAGACGGCGTAACCGCCACCGCGCACGAGGAAGGGCCCTGGTCGGGAGACCGGGGCCCTTTCCGTCGTACCGAGGGTGGGTCAGGCCTTGACGCGGATCTGCTCCCGCAGCTTCGTGGTGAGGTCGACCGCGGTGTCCTTGCCGACACCCGTGCCGGTGTTGTCACCCGGCGAGACCATGGCGACCGTGCTGTAGTCGGCCCAGGCGCAGAACCAGTCGGTCGACTCCTTCTTGGTGAGCGCGTTGGTGCTCTTCGTCGCCTGGCACTTGGCGACCGCGCCGCCGATCTCGACCTCCTCGGGGTCACCGACGAGCTTCACGTTCTGCATGCCGCCGGTGTTACTGGTCGAGCTGTCCTTGATCTTCTTCTGGATGGAGGCGAAGAACAGGTCCAGGGTCGCCTGCGGATCGGCGATCTTGCCGTAACCGCCCACCATCGTCATGCCCTTGGCGGCCAGCAGCTCGGACTGGCTGGGCAGCGTGGAGGGGTCCTCAGGGTCGTAGTCGCTGAAGTCGGCGGTCGACCACTGCCCGGCGACGGTCGTGCCGCCCTTGACGCCGCTCTTCTCCATGTCCTTCGTGGTGTCGGAGTCGCTGACCTGAGCGCCGTCGCCGACCCGCTTGTACTCGGTGACCACCGTCTCCGGCGTCGTCAGCGTGTGCGCCCCGTCGTCCTCCAGGCCGCCGCTGCCGGTCCCGCCGAGCACGAAGTACGCGCCCACACCGAGGGCGGCGACCACCGCGACCGCGCCGATGACGATGCCGGCCTTCTTGCCGCCGCCGCCCGGCGGCTGCCTTTATAACCCATCTGAGGCGCCCGCCGAACCAAGAAGGGAAGTTACTGTGGGTGGCGAAACAATAAAAAAAAAAGAACAAGCACAAGAGATAATAACAACGCACGAATACACAACCAAAAAA
>NZ_JARGEF010000198.1:0-15592 GCF_033794725.1 Streptomyces sp. ID05-39B
GGGCGGACATCACGGGCGGGGGCCGGGGCAGAGGAGGCCGCACGCCACCGCCCGTGATGTCCGCCCTTCACGACCGGCCCTGAGCACCCGAACGACCGGATCCACAGGGCCGACCGAGTCCACCGGCTCCACCCGACCCACCCGTACCACCTGAAGACCGCGAACCACCCGACCAGACCCATACCGTACGCACGGCGCCGCCGACGACCGTCCGTCGCACTGACGTCCGGCCGTTCGTCGGCGTACGCCCGAGGGGGAACCATGTCCACACAGCAGCAGCCCGTGCTGCGTCTGCAGAGCCTGACCCGCGTCCACGGCTCCGGCGCCACCGAGGTGCACGCCCTGCGCGGCATCGACCTCGACGTCCACCCCGGTGAACTCGTCGCCGTCATGGGCCCGTCGGGCTCCGGCAAGTCCACCCTGCTCACCATTGCCGGCGGCCTCGACACCCCCACCTCCGGGCAGGTCTTCGTCGAGGGCACCGACGTCACCTCCCTCGGCATCAAGGGGCTAGCCGCCCTGCGCCGCCGCAGCATCGGCTACGTCTTCCAGGACTACAACCTCATCCCGGCCCTCACCGCCGCCGAGAACGTGGCCCTGCCCCGCGAACTGGACGGCATATCGGCCCGCAAGGCCCGCACCGAGGCCCTCGCCGCCCTCGCCGAGATGGACCTCGGCCATCTCGCCGACCGGTTCCCCGACGAGATGTCCGGCGGCCAGCAGCAGCGCGTGGCCATCGCCCGCGCCCTCATCGGCGACCGCCGGCTCGTCCTCGCCGACGAGCCAACCGGCGCCCTCGACTCCGAGACCGGCGAGTCCGTGCTGGCCCTGCTGCGCTCCCGCTGCGACGCCGGAGCCGCCGGCATCATGGTCACCCACGAGCCGCGGTTCGCCGCCTGGGCCGACCGGGTCGTCTTCCTGCGGGACGGCGCCGTCGTCGACCAGACCGTACGCAGCGACGCCGAGTCGCTCCTGACCGGCCGGGCGGCCCAGCGGTGACGACCTGGTTCCACTCCTGGCGGGCCGCGGTCCGCATCGCCCGCCGTGACGCCTGGCGCTCCAAGGGCCGCAGTTTCCTCGTCCTCGCCATGATCGCGCTGCCGATCCTGGGTGTGAGCGCCCTGGACCTGACCGTGCGCAGCGCCGAACTCACCCCCGCCCAGCGGATGGAGCGCACCCTGGGTGCCGCCGACGCTCGCTTCTCCGACGCCGGGACGGGCGGCGTGGCCATCCTGCAGGACCCCAGCGGCGAGCAGCACACCCCGGCCGGGGACTACGACTCGCCGGGCAAGTCCTGGCCCGACGGCCCGACCGATGTCACCAAGACCATCCCGGCCGGTTCGACGGTGTTGACCGACAGCAGGGGCAGCGCCAAGCTGACCACCAGGCACGGTCTGCTCCAGGCCGAGGTCCGTGAGCTGGCCGCCGCCGATCCCGTCGCCCGGGGCGTCATGCGGCTGCAGGAGGGCCGCTTCCCTGAGGAGAACGACGAGATCGCCGCGACCACCCGGTTCCTGGAGAGCAGCGGGCTGTCCGTCGGCTCGACCCTCACCGCCCGCGGCTTCGACCGTACCTATGTGATCAGCGGCTCGTACGAGCTGCCCAGCGACCTCACGGCACAGCAGGTCAACGCCCTGCCGGGGGCCTTCCTCGCGCCGTACGCCAAGGCGGTCGAGAAGGCCGGACTGCCGAAGCCCGACGTCTCCACCACCTACCTGGTGAAGAAGTCCGGTGGTTTCACGTGGAACACGGTCCAGGCGATCAACGCCAAGGGTGTCCTGATCACCTCGCGCGCCGTGACCCTCGACCCGCCCGCCAACTCCGAGGTGCCGCTCTACCAGAAGGAAGGATGGGCCAACTACGAGAGCAGCGGGGCCGCCGACGCCGCCGCGCTCGCCGCCGTGGGCACGGTCGTCGGCCTGGCGATGCTGGAGATCTGCCTGCTCGCCGGTCCCGCCTTCGCCGTCGGTGCCCGTCGTTCCCGCCGCCAGCTGGGCCTCGTCGGCGCCAACGGCGGTGCCCGTAGCCACATCCGGGCCATCATGCTGAGCGGCGGCCTCGTCATCGGCGTCGCGGCAGCCCTGGTCGGTACGGTCCTCGCCCTGATCCTGACCTTCGCCCTCCGGCCGCTCATCGAGGACTACATGGGGCAGCGGTTCGGCGGCTTCACCGTAAAGCCGCTGGAACTGCTCGCCATCGCCGCGCTCGCCGTCCTCACCGGCCTGCTCTCCGCGATCGTCCCGGCCGTCACCGCCTCCCGGCAGACCGTCCTGGCCTCCCTCACCGGCCGTCGCGGCGTGCGCCGCAGCAACCGCGTGCTGCCGCTGATCGGCCTCGGCGCCGTCCTGCTCGGCGCGGCCATCGCCCTGTACGGTTCGGTCGTCTCCGACCAGTTCGTCCTGGTCGCGGGTGGCTCGGCCATCGCCGAGCTGGGTGTGGTCGCCATGACGCCCGCCCTGGTCGGCCTGTTCGGCCGGGCCGGCCGCTGGCTGCCGCTCTCGCCGCGCCTCGCCCTGCGGGACGCCGTCCGCAACCGGGGCCGTACGGCACCCGCTGTCGCCGCCGTCCTGGCTGCCGTCGCGGGTACCGTCGCCGTCTCGACGTACGCCGCGAGCAGCGACGCCCAGAGTCTGGCCGAGTACCGGGCCAGCCTGCCGCACGGGGCCGTCGCCGCGCTCGTCACCGAGGAGGGCGGCCGGGACGTTCCCGAGGTCCGCGACGCCGTGCAGCGGACGCTGCCCGTCGACGTCCGCGCCGACGTGTTCCGGATCGCCGTCGGCAAGCCCGGCTGCGCCCCGTATGGCGAGGGCGAGGGCTGTGGCCGCTTCGAGGTCGTCACCCCGCCGGCCAACGAGTGCCCGCTGTGGGTCAGCACCCCCGACGGCTCCGACCCGGCGGAGAAGTACACCAAGGAGCAGCGGCGCGCGCTCGCCAAGGACTGGCGCTGCCTCTCGCGCGACGGCAACGGCGTCTACGTCGACGGCGGTCTCCTCATCGCCGACGCCCCGCTCCTGAAGGTTCTCGGCATCGACGACCCGGGCGCGGCCAAGGCCCTCGCCGACGGAAAGCTCCTCAGCTTCCACAAGCCCCAGGTCGACAGGAACGGCACCGTCGGCATCAAGCTGATCACCGACCTGAAGGCCGCCGACCGCGCCGCCGAGCAGAACAAGCCGGTCCCGGGCGAGCTGAAGTCCTTCCCCGCCTACCAGGTGGCCGGCTCGCCCGACGCCTACGGACTGCAGAGCGTGCTCAGCCCCGCCGTCGCCAAGGCCGCCGGGCTGACCACCGTCCCCCTCGGCGCCTACTTCACCACCGACCGGATGCCCAGCACGGAGGAGCGGCAGAAGCTCGACGCCGAGATCGCCAAGCTCGGCAGCAACGTCGAGCTGACCGTGGAGCAGGGCTGGGTCGACGAGAACGGGCTCGTCCTGCTCGCGCTGACTGTCTTCGCCGGCCTGGTCACCATCGGTGCGGCCGGCATCGCCACCGGTCTCGCCCAGGCCGACGCGGAGGCCGATCTCAAGACGCTCGCCGCGGTCGGCGCCCCGCCCCGGGTGCGCCGCACGCTCAGCGGCTTCCAGTGCGGTGTGGTCGCCGCGATGGGTGTGGTCCTCGGCTCGGCGGCGGGTGTCCTGCCCGCGGTCGGGCTGCGGCTCACCGAGGAGCGGGAGCAGATGCGCTTCTACCAGGAGGCTCTCGACAATGGCTGGGGCGGCGGCGACGCCCCGCCGTACGTGCCGATCGTCGTCCCCTGGGAGACGCTCGCCGCCCTCTTGGTGGCCGTGCCCCTCGGCGCCGCCCTGCTGGCCGCGCTGGTGACCCGCTCGCGCGGGGCGCTGGCCCGCCGCGCCGCGCACTGAGCCTCCGTTGCCGGACCGTGCCCCTGGACGAGGCTGGATCACCCTCGTCCAGGGGCACACCGTGCGGGAAAGCATGCGTGCGAGAGAACGGCGGCATGGAGATGCCGAGGAATGACAGGTCGCAGGAGAGCCCTCAGGTCCTCATCGTGGGCCAGGACGGGATGCCGCTCGGCGGCACCAACTGACGAGCACCTGTACGCGCCGCTGGTGCTGCACCACCACGACATTGAGACCGGCCAACTCGCGGGCGCCGCACTGACCTGCCGGTCACGGGTGGCTGTCGGCATGACGATGATGCGACGGCCGGAGTACGCGCCCGTCATGGACCGGCACAGCGAACTTGACCTCATGGCCGTGGCCCCGGCCTTCCGAGGACGGGGTGTCGGGAGCGCGCTGGTCCGTGCAATGGAGGACCGGCTGAGGGAGCGGGGCGTACGAATCTGGTTCGGCAACGCCACCCACGATCTTGAAACCGCGCGGCTCCGCGAGTCCTACACCCGGCATGGTTTAACCGTTCTCCCGGACAGCCAGCCGCTGCCCGACCTGCTGGGCCGGTCGTGGGTGCTCCCTACCGCCGAACAGCCCGCATTCCACTTCTACAAGCAGATCATGAAGGGATGAGGCTGTGGATTGGGCTCTCCCGTTCCCGGGCTCGTCGGCGCGTCGGCGCGTTGGCCGGCGCGGCGGCTACGTATGGCGGCACCCGCCAGGCACAGAACAAGGCGTTGGCAGACGCCAGCTTCGCGTACGCGACTCAAGGGTGACCCAGGTCACATGAAATGCGTCTGAGGGTTCGAGACGTTCGGCGTCTGCGATTCCCGCAGTGACGTCTGAGCGTCACGGAAAGGGCGCCCCATCTGCATTTAGGGCACGCGGAGGGCGCGCGACCGCCAAATCCGACTAGGCAATAAACAAACCCCAGGCGACTGGCCTGGGGTTTCATTCTGGAGCGGGTGACGAGAATCGAACTCGCGCTCTCAGCTTGGGAAGCTGATGTTCTACCATTAAACTACACCCGCGTAAGACGCCGTTAGATTGGTGTCTGATCGCGCGGTAACTCTACCTCATCCCTGGCCCCCGGCGCTGAAGCCCTGGGGGCCGAGTGCGTTTCGGGGGAGGGGATCCGGGTGCTTGGGGCTGGAGTTGGGGCGTACGGTGGAGGCGTGGGGGAGGGGCCTGGTGTGGTCGGAGTGCCGCCTGGAGGGTCGTCTCGTTCGTCCCGTAATGTGGCCTTTCGTCGTCCGGCGAGCAGCAGTCGGACGCGGCTCTTGGGGAAGGGACTCTAGGACTTGATGGAGCGCACCGTCGTCCGTTGTGCCGATGGGCACGTGTTCAGCACCACTTCGTTCCCGATGCAGCAGGCCGAGCGGCTCGGTCCCGGACGGCTCGTCCGGTGTCCTCGCTGTGCCCGGCTCCGCAATGCGGTACCGGTGGCCCTCGTGAAGCAATGAAGCGGTGAAGCGGTAACAAGCAGCGAGCGGCACCAATAGCAGCAACGGCAGCAACAGCGGCAACAAGACAACAGCGGCAACAGTGGCCTGGCGCGCGGAACCGTCCTGATGGTGGTCGGTCCGCGCGCCTTGCGTATCCTCGGGGCGTGCTTCTCTCAGACAAGGACATCCGGGCCGAGATCGAATCCGGGCGGGTCCGGATCGATCCCTACGACGAATCCATGGTGCAGCCGTCCAGTGTCGACGTGCGCCTCGACCGCTACTTCCGGGTGTTCGAGAACCACCGGTACCCCCACATCGATCCCTCGGTCGAGCAGGCGGACCTCACGCGGCTGGTGGAACCGGAGGGTGACGAGCCGTTCATCCTGCACCCCGGGGAGTTCGTCCTCGCCTCCACCTACGAGGTCATCAGCCTCCCCGATGATCTCGCCTCCCGGCTGGAAGGGAAGAGTTCCCTCGGCCGGCTCGGCCTCGTCACGCACTCCACCGCCGGTTTCATCGACCCCGGCTTCTCCGGACACGTCACGCTCGAGCTGTCCAACCTCGCCACCCTGCCCATCAAGCTCTGGCCGGGCATGAAGATCGGGCAGTTGTGCCTGTTCCGGCTCAGCTCCCCCGCCGAGCACCCGTACGGCAGCGAGCGGTACGGGTCCCGGTATCAGGGGCAGCGGGGGCCGACCGCCTCCCGCTCCTTCCTCAACTTCCACCGGACCCAGGTCTGAGCGGCGTATGAGCGACGCACGGGAGAACCTCAGCTACGAGCGGTTCGGCGTCGCCGTCCGTGAACTCGCCCAGAGCATCGTCGACGACGGCTACGAGCCGGACATCGTGCTCAGCATCGCGCGCGGCGGGGTCTTCGTCGCCGGAGGGCTCGCGTACGCCCTCGACTGCAAGAACCTCCACCTGGTGAACGTCGAGTTCTATACGGGCGTGGGCACGACCCTCGAGATGCCCGTCATGCTCGCGCCCGTGCCCAACGCGATCGACTTCTCCGACAAGAAGGTACTGATCACCGACGACGTCGCCGACACCGGCAAGACGCTCAAGCTGGTGCGGGACTTCTGCCTCGACGCCGTCGCCGAGGTCCGCAGCGCCGTGATCTACGAGAAGTCCCACTCCCTCGTGAAGTGCGAGTACGTCTGGAAGCGCACCGACGACTGGATCAACTTCCCGTGGAGTGTTCTGCCCGTGGTGCGCAAGTCGGGCGAGCCGGTCACGCCGTCCAGGGAAGCGCTCTGACCTGCGGGGGATTCCCGCGCACGCGGCGTTACGGGTCGGGCCAGGGGCAGGGGCCGGCCCAGAAGTCGGGCCAGGGCCCCGGCCGTTCGACGAGGGGGCCTCGGTGCTGTCGCGAGCGCGCGTCAGCTACTCGGGTGCGCTCACCGGCACCGGGGCCCCGAAGTTCTGGAACGTCACGACGTTGCGCGCCGACTTGCCGGCCATCTCCAGCACCTGCTCGAAGCGCACGACTCGGCCGGATTCGTTGACCCACACGTCACAGGCGAAATCCTCGGTGCCCGTGGCACGCATCCTGTCGTACAGGCGGCGGTCCACCGTCCGGAGCTGGTCCTGGGTGACGTTCCCGGAGAGCCGGTACGCCGGGGCACCGCCCACCTTCTCCGTCCCCTTTCGAACCTCCGGGCCGAGGTCCAGGAGCAGCTGCGCGTAGGCACCGTAGTCGGCCAGGCCCGCGGCTGAGGAGTCCCGGCCCATACGCTGCCACTCCCCGGCTGCTCCGTCGTCCAGGGTCCGCGTGTAGGTGGCGTCCTCCAACAGGATCGTCTCCGTGCTGAACGCCTGGTTCTCCGGGACGCTGTCGGAGGTTTCCAAGGTGATTCTGCCCGTAGGGGCCGGTCCGTTGAAGTTCATCCGGCCGGACATGACGACCCCCAGAATGGAGCCCGTATAGGTCTCCGTCCTGATCTCGGCCGAGTAACGTGCCGGATCGGCGTTCTTGAGTGCCGCCTCGACTTCGAAGGCACTCTCGGGCGCCGGTGTGGCCGATGCTTCGTTCTTCGCCGTAGGTGCGGGTGCGGGTGCTGCGTCGGTCTCCCCCGTGCCGCAGCCACTCAGCAGGACGGCGGCGGCGATACCGGCCGCCGTGGTGGCCAATTGGCGCATGACAGGGGTCCTCCTCGATCGGCCGGCAGGTCACCGAGTCTGTCATGGGCACAGCGAGAAGATCGACTCACGTCATGAGCCAACCGCGGTCGGCCTCACGGCCTCTCAGTGTGTAGGGGGAGCGTTTACGCATTCGGCCGGGGGGCTTAACCCGTTCTTAGCGCGCAGCTAACATGTTCGAACTCGCGATGAACGCCCTTATCAACCCCTTCTGGGCCAGCAAGACGCGCCATTTAGCGTAAAAAGTAACCTACCTCTCAAAAACTACTAAATCGGTCAGATAATTGATACCTATAGCGTCGCGGGTGTTTTCGCGAATAAAAGGCAGAAACGGGCACTCCTCGTGGCGTCAGCCTCGGGTGATCGTGTGGGCCGCGGGCATGATCGTGGGCCTCGGATTCCTCATCGCGCTGGAGTTCGTGGCGCGTCGTCTCGGCCTGCCGGGGCCGCTGACCACGCAGGCGCGGGAAGTGATCTTCCCGCCCAAGTCGGGCGGCCTGCTGTACGCAGCCATGGCGTTGATGATGGTGGTGCTCACCTGGCGGCAACGGTTCATCGCCCTCGGCGCCGCCATCGGTATCGATCTGTGCTTCCTGTCGGTCCGGTGGGTGGCCGACATCGAGGTGACGGAAGGCCACCCCTTCGGCAACGGCGCCCTGTGGGTGACACTCGGCTGCGCGGTCATCGCCGTCACCCGCCGCACCGGCCGGGAACGCTCGCTGTTGCTCAAGGGTGCCGGGCTGGCTCTGCTGCTGATGGCCGGCCGCAAGACCGGTGACACCTGGCTGCTCATCACCTCCGAGACCCGGCCGCTCGTGCTCGACCAGTACGTGGCGACCGCCGACCACGCGCTGGGTGACCCCTCGTGGGTGGTCGGCCGGCTGGTGACGGCTTGCGGACCGATCGGCTTCAACTTCCTCGACTTCGTCTACGGCCAGCTCCCGGTCGCCGCGGTCGTCGTCGCGCTGTACCAACTGCGCCACGTGGTGGTCGAGCGCCGCTTCCCCCGCCACCACCTGGTGCGCACCTTCCTGCTGATCGGCCTCATCGGTCCGGCCTTCTACATGATCTACCCGGTGGTCGGACCGATCTTCGCCTACGGCACGGGCGCCGAGCACTGGGCGGACGTCAGCCTGTGGGCGCCGGACATGCCGTCCAGCAAGCCCTGGGCCGTGGCCGACCTGTGGCCGCAGACACCGCCGCCGCTCCAGACCCCGGCCCACATGCCCTTCGACGAGATCACCCCGCGCAACTGCATGCCCAGCCTGCACACGGCGTGGGCCACGGCGATCTTCATCCATACGCGGAAGGGCCCGCGCGCTCTGCGGTTCGCGGGCGCCTTCTGGCTGATCGCCACGCTCTGCGCGACGCTGGGATTCGGCTACCACTACGGCGTGGACCTCGTCGCCGGAGTCGTGTTCACGCTCACCATCGAGGCGGCTCTGCGCTCGTTCGACCACGGCTGGGACCGGTCGGGACTCCGGTTGACCGCCTACGGCGCGACGGTGTTCACCGCGCTCCTGCTGTCGTATCGCTTTCTGCCGTCGGAGATGGCCGAGCACCGGTGGGCGTCCGGACCGCTTCTCCTGCTCGCGATGGGCTCGGTGATCTACGGCTATGTACGGACGACCACACAGTGGGAAGGGCAAGCGGGGACGACAGCGGCGCGGAAACCGGCACCCTCACCCTCACCGGCACCCGTACCCGCCCCGGCAGCGGATTCAGAAGCGGAATCAGCACCCGAACTGATCTGAACCGGGGGGCGCCCCCCGGGACGAGGGAGGGCCAGGAAGGACGAGGAAAGCCCCCGGCATTCACGCCGGGGGCTCACCCTTCTGTCGGTTCCGTCGGTTCTGTCGGTGCCGAGGATCAGAACGTGCCCAGCTTCACGATCGACAGGATCGCGATCAGCTGGATCGCCGACGCGCCCAGAGCCTTCGGCCAGGGCAGGTCGTGGGAGCGGCTGACCATGAGGGTGAGGAGGGCGCCGGCGGCGACCCAGGTGGCCCAGCCGAGCAGCTGCACGAACGACGCGTCGCCGCCCGCGAACATCGCGACGATCAGGCGCGGGGTGTCCGTGAGGGACATGATCAGCATGGAGAGGCCGACCGTGGGCTGCCAGGCGCCGTCGCCGCCGAGCTGACGGGCCAGGCTGTGGGTGACGACGCCCAGGATGAAGGTGCTGATCACCATCGCCACGGCCGTCGTCAGGACGATCGGGATCGCGTTCGACAGCGTCGCGTTGATCGTGTCCTGGCGCGTGTCGTCGAAGCCGAACACCGCGAGCAGGCCGTAGAGGAAGGTGACGACGAGGGCGGGGCCCCACATCGTGTAGTCCCGCATCCGCAGGAAGGTCTGGTTGGGGGAGAGTACGACGCCCCGCAGCAGTTCCTTCCAGTGCAGGCGCGGACCGGTCGGGCCCGCCGGGGCCGCGGCGCCCGCGTGGTAGGTCTCTCCCTGGTTGTACTGCTGGTGGTCGTCGATCGAGAACGCCTGGGTGTGACCCGGGCTGTTCGCGGCGTACGGGTCGTGCGGGGGTGCGCCGTAGGGGTCGTCGCCGCCGAAGTACTCCGGCTCACCGCCACCCTGGCCCCCGCCGTTCCTCGGCGGCCACTGCTGCCCCCCGCCGCAGCAGCGGCCGCAGTGCGGCGGCGGCCCCTGGGGCCTCTGCTGCCCGTGGGGAGGGTTATGGGGTCGCGCTTGCGGGGCGCGGCCGTCCCGGCCGCCACGTCCGATCCTGAATCCAGCCACGTCATCGAACGTACCTGGTCCCGGAGAGTGACGTGCGCGGCCCGGCCCTGTGGGAGCGGCTTTGCGGCCGACCTGTGACATCCCCTAAGGGGAGACCCGTACGACCGTCCGGGGGACCCGCGAGGGTGCGGACCGGCACGACGACGCCCCCTGTCCGCGCGGAACAGCGCGGGACAGGGGGCGTCGGCAACGGGCCGTCGCCGGCGGTCACTTCACCCGCCGTCACTCACCCGCCGCTACTTCACCGGCTGGGGCTCCGGCTCGTTCTCCGACTCGGCAGCACCCGCGGGGGGTTCGTCGTCGACCGGGGTCTTGACGGAGTCGAGGAGGAGCTGGGCGACGTCCACGACCTGGATGGACTCCTTTGCCTGGCCGCCCGCGGCGGAGCCGCTACCGGCTTCGGCCTTCTTGCCGTTCACGGAGTCCGTGAGCATGACGAGGCAGAACGGGCAGGCGGTGGAGACGATGTCCGGGTTGAGGGAGAGGGCCTCGTCGACGCGCTCGTTGTTGATGCGCTTGCCGATCCGCTCCTCCATCCACATCCGCGCGCCGCCGGCGCCGCAGCAGAAGCCGCGTTCCTTGTGGCGGTGCATCTCCTGCTGGCGCAGGCCGGGCACCGCGGACATGATCTCCCGCGGCGGCGAGTAGATCTTGTTGTGGCGGCCCAGGTAGCAGGGGTCGTGGTACGTGACGAGGCCGTCGACCGGGGTCACCGGGATCAGCTTGCCCTCGTCGATGAGGTGCTGGAGCAGCTGGGTGTGGTGGATGACCTCGTAGTCGCCGCCGAGCTGCGGGTACTCGTTGCCGATGGTGTTGAGGCAGTGCGGGCAGGTGGCGACGATCTTCTTCGCCGAGCGCGGCTTGCGGGACTCGTCGGTGACCTTGCCGTCGTCGTCGGTCTCCTCGCCGAACGCCATGTTCAGCGCCATGACGTTCTCCATGCCGAGCTCCTGGAACAGGGGCTCGTTGCCGAGGCGGCGGGCGGAGTCACCGGTGCACTTCTCGTCGCCGCCCATGATCGCGAACTTGACGCCCGCGATGTGGAGGAGTTCGGCGAAGGCCTTGGTGGTCTTCTTGGCGCGGTCCTCGAGGGCGCCGGCGCAGCCGACCCAGTACAGGTACTCGACCTCGGAGAGGTCCTCGATGTCCTTGCCGACGACGGGCACCTCGAAGTCGACTTCCTTCGTCCACTCCAGGCGCTGCTTCTTGGCCAGGCCCCAGGGGTTGCCCTTCTTCTCCAGGTTCTTGAGCATGGTGCCCGCCTCGGACGGGAACGACGACTCGATCATCACCTGGTAGCGGCGCATGTCGACGATGTGGTCGACGTGCTCGATGTCGACCGGGCACTGCTCGACGCAGGCGCCGCAGGTGGTGCAGGACCACAGGACGTCCGGGTCGATGACGCCGTTCTCTTCTAGGGTGCCGATCAGCGGGCGCTCGGCCTCCGCCAGCGCCGCCGCGGGGACGCCCGCCAGCTGCTCCTCGGAGGCCTTCTCCTCGCCCTCCATGGTCTTGCCGCCGCCGGCCAGCAGGTACGGGGCCTTGGCGTGCGCGTGGTCGCGCAGGGACATGATCAGGAGCTTCGGGGAGAGCGGCTTGCCGGTGTTCCAGGCGGGGCACTGGGACTGGCAGCGCCCGCACTCGGTGCAGGTGGAGAAGTCCAGCAGGCCCTTCCAGGAGAACTGCTCGACCTGGGAGACGCCGAACACGTCGTCGTCGCCGGGGTCGGTGAAGTCGATCGGCTTGCCGCCGGACGTCATCGGCTGGAGGGCGCCGAGGGCCGTACCGCCGGTCGCCTCGCGCTTGAACCAGATGTTGGGGAAGGCGAGGAAGCGGTGCCAGGCGACACCCATGTTGGTGTTCAGCGAGACGACGATCATCCAGACGAAGGACGTCCCGATCTTGATCATCGCGGTGAGGTAGACGAGGTTCTGGAGCGTGCCGACCGACAGGTCCTTGAAGGCGAGGACCAGGGGGTACGAGGCGAAGTAGCCGGCCTCGTAGTGCTCGACGTGGTGGAGCGCGCCCTCGAGGCCGCGCAGCACGTAGATGGCGAGGCCGATGGTGAGGATGACGTACTCGACGAAGTACGCCTGACCGGCCTTCGAGCCCGCGAAGCGGGACTTGCGGCCGGGCCGCGAGGGCAGGCTCAGCAGGCGGATGACGATGAGTACGGCGATGCCGAGGATCGTCATCACGCCGATGAACTCGATGTACAGCTCGAACGGCAGGAACTCACCGATGACCGGCAGCGTCCAGTCGGCCTGGAAGAGCTGGCCGAACGCCTGCGCCAGGGTGGGCGGCAGCGTCAGGAAGCCGACGGCCACGAACCAGTGGGCGAAACCGACGATGCCCCAGCGGTTCATGCGCGTATGGCCGAGGAACTCGCGTACGAGTGTCACGCTGCGCTGATAGGGGTTGTCGGTCCGGGTGCCGGCCGGGACCGGCTGGCCCAGCTTGAAATACCGGACGAACTGGCCGATGGCGCGGGCGAGCAGGGCGACGCCGACCACGGTCAGGGCCAGCGACACGATGATCGCGGCGAGTTGCATGGGGGCTCCTCGGGCCTGCGAGGTTTGTGGGGTTTCGTCGGCGGCGCCGACATTACTAAGCGGTAACTTATGCAGTCCGTCTGAGACTACCCCTATCTTCTGCCGCACTGTAGCCGGGCGCGGAGTGATCTGGATCGCTGAGGGTCACCTCAGGGGCGGTGCCGGAAGGAGGGGGAAATCTGACCGCGCCCGGCCGTGTTATTCGTACCAAATTGATACATTTATGACTAATTTATATCCGTGCTCTACGGGATCGTCGCCGCCACCACCGCCCTGCTCCTCGCCGCCGTTCTCGCCGCGCTGCTGCGCGCCCCCGCCCTGCGCCTCGGACTGCTCGACCGGCGGCAGCGGCAGCGACGCGTGCCGCTGTCCGGGGGAGCCGCCGTCGTCCTCGCCACCTGCCTCGTGGTCGTCGCCGGCGACCGGACCGGCTTCGCGCCGCTCGGCGAGGGCATGGGCGCGCTGCTCGTCGCCGGCGCCGTCGTCGCCGCCCTCGGCCTGGTCGCGGACGCCTGGCGGCTCAAGACCCGGTTCCTCCTCGCCGGTACGGCCGTGGCGGCGGCCTTCGTCGTCCCGTACGGCGACACCGGTGTGCCCGCCGGGGTCGCCGCCGCCGGCTGGATCGCCTGCGTCGCCCTCGCCTTCCGGGCGCTCGACCACGCCGACGGAGTGGTCGGCACCGTCGGCGTGGTCACCGCCTTCGGGGTGGCCGCCTGCGCCGCGGCTGAGGTGATGGACGGTCTCGCCGTGCTGTTGAGCGTCCTCGCCGCCGCGCTGACCGGCTTCCTGATGCACAACTGGCCCCCCGCGCGCGTGGGGATCGGCGGCTGCGGTGCGATGTTCACCGGCTTCCTGCTCGCCGCCGCGGCCGTCACCACGCGCGCGGGCCAGGACGCGGTGACCGGTGCGGGGGTGCTGTTCGCGCTCACCGCGGTCGCCGTCGCCGACGCCGCCCTCGTGGTGCTGACCCGGCGCGGCGCCGGACGTCCCCTGCTGCGCCGTGGCCCCGACCATCTCGCCCACCGGCTGCGACGGCTCGGCCTCACGCCCGCGGGGGTGACGGTGGGCGTCGGTGCGGCCGCCTTCGCGGGCGTGCTCATGGGGACACTGGTGCACACCGGGTTGCTGGGCGCGGGAGCCGTGCTGTGGGTGGCGGGGGCCGTGACGGTCGTCGTCCTCGTCCTGTGGCGCGTACGCGCGCGCGTGCCCGCGCAGGGATACGGGGGCCCGGACGCGCGCGTGGGCCGTGAGGCTCGCGTGGGTCGTGCGGCCGGCGGGGCTCGTAGGGCCGGCGTGAGCCGGGAGGGTGCCATGGGCCGTGAGGCCGGCGTGGGCCGGGATGTCTCGCCGCGCCCGCGGCCACGGTCCGGTCGTCACCCCGCGGCCAGGGTGCGGCCCCCTCGCGAGCCGGTGGAATCACCCTTGCGGGCATCCCGGCGTATGGACTCCCCGCAGGTCAGCGGTCCCTTGCGTGTAAGGAACGGATAAGAGTTGAGTCCTCTCGACTCAGGTCTGTTGACCCAGCGGTGAGTCTCGTGCACACTTGAGCCTGTTCCACTCAAGTCAGCTGGAGGAAGATCACCATGGCACGTGCGGTCGGCATCGACCTGGGCACAACCAACTCCGTCGTCAGCGTTCTGGAGGGCGGCGAGCCCACCGTCATCACCAACGCCGAGGGTGCCAGGACCACGCCGTCCGTCGTCGCCTTCGCGAAGAACGGTGAGGTGCTGGTCGGCGAGGTGGCCAAGCGTCAGGCGGTCACCAACGTCGACAGGACCATCCGGTCGGTCAAGCGCCACATGGGCACCGACTGGAAGATCGAGCTCGACGGGAAGAACTTCAACCCGCAGCAGATGAGCGCGTTCATCCTGCAGAAGCTGAAGCGGGACGCCGAGGCCTACCTGGGCGAGAAGGTGACCGACGCGGTCATCACCGTCCCGGCGTACTTCAACGACTCCGAGCGCCAGGCGACGAAGGAAGCCGGTGAGATCGCCGGTCTCAACGTCCTTCGTATCGTCAACGAGCCCACCGCGGCCGCGCTCGCGTACGGCCTCGACAAGGACGACCAGACGATCCTCGTCTTCGACCTCGGTGGCGGCACCTTCGACGTGTCCCTCCTGGAGATCGGTGACGGCGTCGTCGAGGTGAAGGCGACCAACGGCGACAACCACCTCGGTGGTGACGACTGGGACCAGCGTGTCGTCGACTACCTGGTGCAGCAGTTCAAGTCCGGTCACGGCGTGGACCTCGCCAAGGACAAGATGGCTCTCCAGCGCCTCCGTGAGGCCGCCGAGAAGGCCAAGATCGAGCTGTCCTCGTCCACCGAGACCTCGATCAACCTGCCGTACATCACGGCGTCCGCCGAGGGCCCGCTGCACCTGGACGAGAAGCTCACGCGCGCTCAGTTCCAGCAGCTGACCGCGGACCTGCTGGAGCGCTGCAAGACGCCGTTCCACAACGTCATCAAGGACGCCGGCATCAACCTCTCCGAGATCGACCACGTCGTTCTCGTCGGTGGATCCACGCGTATGCCCGCCGTCGCCGAGCTGGTCAAGGAGCTGACGGGCGGCAACGAGGCCAACAAGGGTGTCAACCCGGACGAGGTCGTCGCCATCGGCGCCGTGCTCCAGGCCGGTGTCCTCAAGGGTGAGGTCAAGGACGTCCTGCTCCTCGACGTGACCCCGCTGTCCCTGGGCATCGAGACCAAGGGCGGCATCATGACCAAGCTCATCGAGCGGAACACGACGATCCCGACCAAGCGGTCCGAGATCTTCACCACCGCCGAGGACAACCAGCCCTCCGTGCAGATCCAGGTCTACCAGGGCGAGCGCGAGATCGCGGCGTACAACAAGAAGCT
>NZ_JARGEF010000199.1:0-15380 GCF_033794725.1 Streptomyces sp. ID05-39B
CCCCTCGACGGCTCGCGCCCCACCCCCGCCGACAACTCCGGCTACTTCGACCACACCCCGCAGAACATCGGCATGGACTTCCGCCGCCAGGCGATCACCATGCTGGAGTCGATGGGCATCTCGGTCGAGTTCTCCCACCACGAGGGCGCCCCCGGCCAGCAGGAGATCGACCTGCGGTACGCCGACGCGCTCTCCACCGCGGACAACATCATGACGTTCCGCCTGGTCATGAAGCAGGTCGCGCTGGAGCAGGGCGTCCAGGCGACCTTCATGCCGAAGCCGTTCTCCGAGCACCCCGGCTCCGGCATGCACACGCACCTCTCCCTCTTCGAGGGCGACCGCAACGCGTTCTACGAGTCGGGCTCCGAGTACCAGCTCTCCAAGGTCGGCCGCTCCTTCATCGCGGGCCTGCTCAAGCACGCGGCGGAGATCTCGGCCGTCACCAACCAGTGGGTCAACTCCTACAAGCGCATCTGGGGCGGCTCCGAGCGCACCGCGGGCGCCGGCGGCGAGGCCCCCTCGTACATCTGCTGGGGCCACAACAACCGCTCGGCCCTGGTCCGCGTCCCGATGTACAAGCCCGGCAAGACCGGCTCGGCCCGCATCGAGGTCCGCTCCCTCGACTCCGGCGCCAACCCCTACCTGGCCTACGCCATGCTGCTCGCCGCCGGCCTCAAGGGCGTCGAGGAGGGCTACGAGCTCCCGCCGGGCGCCGAGGACGACGTGTGGGCCCTCTCCGACGCCGAGCGCCGCGCGATGGGCATCGAGCCCCTCCCGCAGAACCTCGGCGAGGCCCTGACCCTGATGGAGCGCAGCGACCTCGTCGCCGAGACCCTCGGCGAGCACGTCTTCGACTTCTTCCTGCGCAACAAGAAGAGCGAGTGGGAGGAGTACCGCTCCGAGGTCACCGCCTTCGAGCTGCGCAAGAACCTGCCGGTGCTGTAGCCCACCGCTTCGGCGCGTCGCTTCATGCGGCGAGGGGCCGGCGGCTGATGATCAGCCGCCGGCCCCTCGCCGTTGCGCGCGGTCAGGCCGCGGCGGTGCTCCGGGCCGCCTGCCAGGCGGCGACGATGTGCTCGGGAAGCGGGCCGCGCCCCGGGACCTCGAGGCCGGCCGAGCGGGCCCAGGCCCGGACCGCCCTCGGGTCGTGGCCGGGCTCCTCGGACATCCGGCCCAGCCGTTCCCGGCGGGCGCGGGCGTGGGCCAACTGCCGCGCCAGTTCCCGTACCTCCGCGTCCAGTTGCTCCGCCGAGCGCGGGCGGCTGGCCGGGAACCAGCGGGTCAGCAGCGAGCCGCCGACCGTCAGCAGCATCACCAGCGCACTCGCCGCCACCGGCGCCTCGTCGGCGATCGGCGGCGCCTCCGCCGGGGTCGCGGTGACGAACAGGGCCGCCACCGCGCTGGAACCGGTGAATCCGATGTAGCCGAGCCAGCCGCTGCACATC
Organism: Streptomyces sp. ID05-39B; assembly: GCF_033794725.1. Classification (NCBI taxonomy): domain Bacteria; kingdom Bacillati; phylum Actinomycetota; class Actinomycetes; order Kitasatosporales; family Streptomycetaceae; genus Streptomyces; species Streptomyces sp. ID05-39B. Next base: position 1,446 of record NZ_JARGEF010000199.1, read on the forward strand.
CGGGAGAAGGCGTCGTCCGCGCGGGCGCGCACCGCCCTGGCGGCGGCCAGCCCGACGACGATGCAGGCCGCGTAGGCGAGGACGTACCAGAGCGGCTCGGCCGGGGCGAGGGCGTTCAGGGCGGCCCGGGTGCTGGTGCCCGCACCCAGGAAGAAGATCACACCGTGCCAGCTCGGCCGGGTCCCGTACCAGGTGTTCGGCCGGCCGTGGCTGTCCAGCCACCAGGGAAGCGATACCGCCCAGCCGTCCGCGCGCGTATCCTTCCGAACAGAAGAGAAGGCCATTGTCTGCGTCCTTTGCACGCGTCAGTGGTAGAAGATCGTGCCCGATTTCGCCGTCCGGCTCGATTTCTTCTCTTTCACGCGACCCCCCGGTAGTGGCCGGGGGGTCGTTTGTCGATGCTCCCAAGACTGGCGCACCGCGTGGCCGCGAAGCAAGTCTCCAAGGCTCCCTGTGTTTTCTTTTTTCGCAGGTCAGAGGGGTAATTTTCATGATCGACTCGTCAAGCGGGAAGTCGATCACATCAAGGGGCTGTCGCCTCTCATGAAGCGCTGCTAGGTTCGCGCGATGGCACCTCCCCCGCACACGCATGTGCTGCTCGACATCGGGATTCACCGGGACCTGATCCGCTATGCCGTGGCGTCCCATATCGCGCGCCTCGAAGAGCGCGGGGAATTCCAGGTGTCGAACAAGGAACTCGCCGTGCGGGTCGGGATGAAGGAGAGTCAGTTCTCCCACGCGCTCGGCGACGCCCCCGACCGGTTCGGCGACGCCCACCTCGCGCGGCTCGACCTGATCATGACGGCGCTCGGTGTGGAGCACGCGGGCGGGCTGGGCGCCCTCGCCGTGCGGCTGCGGGGCTCCCAGGACCAGGCGGGCCCCGTCGAACCCCACACCCCGGCCAGCCGGCACGACGAACTCCTCGCCCGCGTGAGCGACGACGAGGACATCGCGCTCGCCCAGGTCGAGGCCCTCGTCTCACAGCTACGCGTCCTGTCCGACCTGCGCAGGCCCCTGCACCGGCAGCTGCGCGACCGCCGGGACGCCGTACGCAAACTCGTCGCCCGGCTGATCCTCATCGGCGCCGCGCCCCCCACCCGGCGCAACGTCGAGGCGCTGATCTGGCTGGGCACCCTGTCCGGATACGCCTTCGACCTGATGGCGGGCCAGCTGGAGAAGGCCGTACGGACGGCTCCCCTGGGCTTTCGGGTGTGGCGGGCGGTCACCAAGAGCGTCCTGCTGAACACCGCGAAGTCCGCCCACGCCGACAAGGCCGCGCTCAACGCCCTGCGCGCCTGTGTGGGCAGGTTGCTGGGAGACGCCGAGAAGCTGCGCCTGACGAGCCTGTACCCGGGCCGCTCCCTGGACCTCGAACTCGCCATCGCCGTCCCCGCCGACTGGTCCGCGCCGGCCGGCCCGCAGGACGAGGACGGCGACTGGGTCGGCCGGATGCTGCTCACCAGGGCCCAGAACCGCGACGCCACGCTGCGCGAGCGCGGAACCGCCGCGCACGGCCTGTGGCAACGGGCCGTCGCGGGCCGCGGATGGGACCGCGAGGTCGTCAGACGGCATCTGGAAGCGCTGATAGGCGACTTCGAGGACGCCCGGGACCGCCCGGACATCGCCCCCGGCCTGCGCTGGACCGCCGCCACGCTCCGGGTGGTGATGGCACAGGACGACGGGGTGTGCAACGACTGGCCGCACACCGACGAGCCCTGGTTCCACGCCGTGACGGACGCCGCCGCGCGCCTCGGGGCCGACCCGAGCATCCCCGACCACGTCCGCCCGGCGACGCGCAAGCTGTTCGAGCACGCACTGCTCCAGAACGCCGGAGTCTCGCGCCGCCAGGCGATCGACACCATCGTCGCGGCCGGCTGGGCCGAGCAGGTCGCCACCGCGCTGATCGAGGTTCTCGCCCGGGAGGAGGTCGAGTCCTGGCTGCGCATCCGGGCCCTGTTCGCCCTCGGCTTCCTCCAGTGCCGTTCCGAACAGGTCGAGGACGCCCTGGTCGAGGCGTGCCTCGTCGCCCACGACAAACTGACCGGGCAGAAGCACCCCGGAGACCATCCGGCCACCGTCACCGAACTGCACGCCGCGCTGTTCAGCGTGGGCGACTGCTTCGGCGCCCGCGGCGCGGAGGCGCAGGCCCGCGCCGTCCGCAAACGGCTCAAGGACGTCCTGGAGCAACTGGCGGGCAACGGCAGCACCAACACCCCGCAGGCCTGGCCGGTCGCCCGCGCCACCGCCTATCTGCTGACCGTCACCGCGCAGGACCGCGAGGACGACCGGCCCGACCTGGCCGAGGAACTGCTCACCGTCCTGACCCGGCACCGCGACGAGGTGACCAGGAAACTGAGCGTCTGGGCCCTCGACTTCCGCTTCGACGACGACGAGAAGCACACGGTACGGCCTCTGATCGCGGCGGCCGGGGGGTCCTGAACGGCGCGGGACGGGCGTACGCGGACGGGCGTACGCGGAGCGGCGGCGCGGGTGTCCGCGGGGGCAGGGGCTACTCCGGCTGCTCCTGTTCCCGCCGCGCGGCGAGGTCCGCGAGAAGCCGGTGCAGGGGTTCCGTCGCGCGGCGGCGGTACTCCTGGATCGCCCAGCCGTTGCCGTCGGGGTCCTTGAAGTACATGAAGGTCGCGCCGTCCTGCGGGGCGAACTGCTGCGGCTCGCTCACCTCCAGGCCGCGGGCGGTCAGCTCCTCGTAGGCCGCCTTCGCGTCCGTCACGCAGAGCTGCAGGCCGTGGTACGACCCGGGAGCAGGCGTACCCGTCGGCACCTGGAGGCCCTCCGACAGGGCGATCGAACAGCCCGAGCCGGGCGGCGTGAGCTGCACGATCCGTACGCCTTCCATCACCTCGCCGTCGAGGTCCACGTGGAAGCCCACCTTGTCCCGGTAGAACTCCTTGGCGCGCTCCACGTCGGACACCGGCAGCAGGATGACTTCGAGGGTCATGTCCATCGGGTGACTCCTTCGTCGCGACCGTCATGAATGCAGTACGGCCCCCTCGGGGCAGCCCCGAGGCACATGGCCGCCTCCCACACAACCCGAAAGCCGGCCGGGGCGCCACCGTGGCGGCGCGGGTTACGCTCAAGCCCGTACGACCTTGATCGGAGCCGAGGAGGCCGGGGATGACGGGGCCGATGACGGGACCGGGGCGCAGAAGCAGCACCTTCACGCGACTGCTGCGGCACGGGTTCACCGATGCCTCCGCCGCCGAACGCCTCCTGGACGGCGCCGAGCTGTCCCCCGTGCGCAACGACCCGGTGCTGCTCGAAGCCCTCGGCCGCACCGCGGACCCCGACCTGGCCCTGCACGGACTCGTCCGGCTGCTGGAGGCGCAGCCCGGCGCCAGTGCCCGGCGGGAGCTGCTCGACACGGTGATAGCCGCCAAGCCGCTGCGCGACCGGCTGCTCGGCGTCCTCGGCGCCTCCGCCGCGCTCGCCGACCACCTCGCCCGGCACCCCCGCGACTGGGAGGCGCTGGTCACCTACGAGCCGCGGGACCTGCACCCCGGCGTGGAGGAGTTCGAGCGCGGACTCGCCGAGGCCGACGATCCGGTGTCGCTGCGCGTCGCCTACCGGCGCTGCCTGCTGTCCATCGCCGCCCGCGACGTGTGCGGAACCACCGACCTCGCCGAGACCGCCGCCGAACTCGCCGACCTCGCCACCGCCACCCTGCGGGCCGCCCTCGGGCTCGCCCGCGCCGCCGCCTCCGACGACGCGGCCCCGTGCCGGCTCGCGGTGATCGCGATGGGCAAGTGCGGCGGACACGAGCTGAACTACGTCTCCGACGTCGACGTCATCTTCGTGGGCGAGGCGGCCGACGGCGCCGACGAGGGCAAGGCGCTGCGCGCCGCCACCAAGCTGGCCGCGCACATGATGCGGATCTGCTCGGAGACCACCGTCGAGGGGTCGATCTGGCCCGTCGACGCCAACCTGCGGCCCGAGGGGCGCAACGGCCCGCTGGTGCGGACCCTCAGCAGCCATCTCGCCTACTACCAGCGCTGGGCCAAGACCTGGGAGTTCCAGGCCCTCCTCAAGGCCCGGCCGGTCGCCGGGGACCTCGAACTGGGCGCGGAGTACGTCAGCGCCGTCGCACCGCTGGTGTGGCAGGCCGCCGAGCGGGAGAACTTCGTCCCCGACGTGCAGAAGATGCGGCGGCGGGTCGTCGAGAACATCCCCGTCGCCGAGGTCGAGCGCGAACTCAAGCTCGGGCCCGGCGGGCTGCGGGACGTCGAGTTCGCCGTACAGCTGCTCCAGCTGGTGCACGGGCGGGCCGACGCGTCGCTGCGCAGCGGCACCACGCTCGACGCCTTGCAGGCGCTCGCCGCCGGCGGATACGTCGGGCGCACCGACGCCGTGCAGCTCGACGCCGCGTACCGGTTCCTGCGGTCCATGGAACACCGCATCCAGCTGTACCGGCTGCGCCGCACCCACCTCGTCCCCGTGGTCGAGGGCGACCAGCGGCGCCTCGGACGGTCCCTCGGCCTGCGGACCGACCCGGTGGCCGAGCTGAACCGCGAGTGGAAGCGGCACGCGGCCGTCGTACGGCGCCTGCACGAGAAGCTGTTCTACCGGCCGCTGCTGGACGCGGTGGCCCAACTGCCCTCCGGCGAAGTGCGGCTGAGCACCCAGGCCGCCCGCGAGCGGCTCGTCGCCCTCGGCTACGCCGATCCTGCCGCGGCCCTGCGGCACCTGGAGGCGCTGGCGTCCGGAGTGACCCGCAAGGCGGCGATCCAGCGCACGCTGCTGCCCGTGCTCCTCGGCTGGTTCGCCGACTCCGCCGACCCGGACGCCGGACTGCTCAACTTCCGCAAGGTGTCGGACGCGCTGGGCAAGACGCCCTGGTACCTGCGGCTGCTGCGCGACGAGGGGGCCGCCGCGGAGAACCTCGCGCGCGTGCTGTCCGCCGGGCGGCTCGCGCCCGACCTGCTGATGCGGGCGCCCGAGGCCGTCGCGCTCCTCGGCGACGGTGACGCGGGCGGGCTGGCGCCGCGCGGGCGGGCCCACCTGGAGCAGGAGATACTCTCCGCGGTCGGCCGCGCCGACAGCGCCGTCCAGGGCGTCACAGCCGCCCGCGGGGTGCGGCGACGGGAGCTGTTCCGTACCGCCGCCGCGGACATCGTCGCCTCCTACGGCACCGAGGCGCAGCCCGTCGAGGCCGACCAGGGCGCGCTCGTCGACCTCGTCGGCGGGGCCGTCTCCGACATCACCGCCGCCACCCTCGCCGGCACCCTGCGGGCCGTCGTACGGGACGGGTGGGGCGACACCCTGCCCACCCGGTTCGCGATCATCGGCATGGGCCGGTTCGGCGGGCACGAGCTGGGCTACGGCTCCGACGCCGACGTGCTGTTCGTGCACGAACCCCGGGAGGGGGTCGACGAGCACGAGGCCGGGCGGGCCGCCAACGCCGTCGTCTCCGAGATGCGGCGGCTGCTCCAGGTGCCCAGCACCGACCCGCCGCTGCTGGTCGACGCCGACCTGCGGCCGGAGGGGAAGTCCGGACCGCTCGTGCGGACGCTCAAGTCGTACGAGGCGTACTACCGGCGGTGGTCGCTGGGCTGGGAGTCGCAGGCGCTGCTGCGGGCCGAGCCGGTCGCCGGGGACGAGGACCTGGGACGGCGGTTCGTCTCGCTGATCGATCCGCTGCGCTATCCGCGGGCCGGGCTCGGGGACGACGCGGTGCGGGAGATCCGGCGGCTGAAGGCGCGCATGGAGGCCGAGCGGATGCCCCGCGGGGCCGATCCCAAGCTGCACACCAAGCTGGGGCCGGGCGGGCTGTCGGACGTCGAGTGGACCGTGCAGCTGCTGCAGCTGCGGTACGGGGCCGAAGAGGCGGGTCTGCGGACCACGCGTACGCGCGGGGCGCTGGCCGCCGCCCGTGCGTGCGCTCTGCTGTCGGAGGAGGACGCGGCGACGCTGGACGAGGCCTGGGTGCTGGCCACCCGGGTGCGCAACGCGGTGATGCTGGTGCGGGGGCGGGCCGGGGACACGTTCCCGTCCGATCCCCGCGAGCTGGCCGCCGTGGGGCGGTATCTGGGGTACGGGCCCGGTCATGTGGGGGACATGCTCGACGACTACCGGCGGACCGGGCGGCGGGCTCGCGGGGTCGTGGACTCGCTGTTCTACGGAGCGTGACGAGGGGGGCGCCCTGTGCTGGTACCGGTGCGCTGTGGGTCGCGGCCCTCCCGTACGGCTACGGTCCCGGTCGCGGGCCGTCTGGGCAGGGACTGGGGCAGGGATCCGTACCAGGTGCGGGTCACCGTGTAGCCGAAGACCAGGCAGACCATGCCGCCCACCGCGTCCAGCCAGAAGTGGTTCGCCGTGGCGACGATGACGATCAGGGTGGCCGTGGGATAGAGGAGGCCCAGGATGCGGACCCAGGGGAGGCTGGCCAGGGTGAAGATCGTCAGGCCGCACCAGAGGGACCAGCCGATGTGCATCGAGGGCATCGCGGCGTACTGGTTCGACATGTTCTTGAGGTCGCCCGAGGCCATGGAGCCCCAGGTCTGGTGGACGACCACCGTGTCGATGAAGTCGTTGCCGTTCATCAGGCGCGGGGGAGCCAGCGGATACAGGTAGTAACCGACCAGGGCCACCGCTGTGGTCGCGAACAGGACCAGGCGTGCTGCCCCGTAGCGGCCGGGGTGGGCGCGGTAGAGCCAGACCAGGACGGCCAGGGTCAGCACGAAGTGCAGGGTGGCGTAGTAGTAGTTCATGCCGACGATGAGCCAAGTCACCGCGTTGACGCCATGGTTGACGGACTCCTCGACGGCGATGCCGAGATGGTGCTCCATCCGCCAGATCCAGTCGGCGTTCTTCAGGGCCTCGGCGCGCTGCTCCGGGACCGCGTTGCGGATCAGTGAGTACGTCCAGTAACTCACCGCGATCAGCAGGATCTCGAACCAGAGGCGCGGGCGGCGCGGGGTGCGCAGGCGCTGCAGCGGATCCGGGCGTTGTGCGGCCGCCACAGGCGCTGGAACGGCCCGTTCGCGGCCTTCCAGTGACGTCACGGTCGATTCACCCATGGACACAGAGTCTGCCAGAAAAGCCTTCTTCTCCGATCATCCCCTGGTCCGATACGGCCCGCATGTTCTCCTCCGGTGGACCCTTGCGGGATACGGCGAAGGTACTGCCCGACAAAGGGCTTCTGCGGCCTACGGACGATTGTGGTCACCGGGGGCCGAGGCCGTCGAGCCGCGGACCACCAGTTCCGGCATGAACACGAACTCGCTGTGCGGGGCCGGCGTACCGCCGATCTCCTCCAGCAGGGTGCGCACCGCGGCCTGGCCCATCGCGGGGACCGGCTTGCGCACGGTCGTCAGGGGCGGGTCGGTGAACGCGATCAGCGGGGAGTCGTCGAAGCCGACGACGGAGATGTCGTGGGGGACGGACAGCCCGCGCTGGCGGGCCGCCCTTATCGCGCCGAGGGCCATCATGTCGCTGGCGCAGACCACCGCCGTGCAGCCGCGGTCGATGAGGGCCATGGTGGCGGCCTGGCCGCCCTCCAGTGTGTAGAGGGAGTGCTGGACCATGTCCTGCTCGACCGTCTCCGCGTTCAGCCCGAGGGTGTCCTGCATGGCGCGGACGAAGCCCTCGATCTTGCGCTGGACCGGGACGAAACGCTTGGGGCCGAGGGCCAGGCCGATCCGGGTGTGGCCCAGGGACGCGAGGTGGGTGACCGCCAGGGTCATCGCCGCCCGGTCGTCGGGGGAGATGAACGGCGCCTGCACCTTGGGGGAGAAGCCGTCGACGAGGACGAAGGGCACGCCCTGCGCGCGCAGCTGTTCGTAGCGCTGCATGTCGGCGGTGGTGTCGGCGTGGAGACCGGAGACGTAGATGATGCCGGAGACCCCGCGGTCCACCAGCATCTCGGTCAGCTCGTCCTCGGTGGAGCCGCCCGGGGTCTGGGTGGCGAGGACGGGGGTGTAGCCCTGGCGGGTCAGCGCCTGGCCGATGACCTGGGCCAGGGCCGGGAATATGGGGTTCTCCAGCTCGGGCGTGATCAGACCGACCAGGCCGGCGCTGCGCTGGCGCAGGCGGACAGGGCGCTCGTAGCCCAGGACGTCCAGTGCGGCGAGCACGGACTGGCGGGTGGTGGGAGCGACGCCGGGCTTCCCGTTGAGGACGCGGCTGACGGTCGCTTCGCTCACGCCCGCCTGCGCGGCGATGTCGGCAAGCCGTGTGGTCACAGGGGTGGACTGTACCGGCCAGGTGTCCCCTTGCACACCAAACGGGCGCCGCGGGCGACCTGTCGGACGGCCCCGGCCGGGCTGCTGCGTCATCGCACTCCCTCGTGAAAGTGATGGCAAGAGCTTGCAGAGTCTTGCACAACCCGTCTCTGACCGCTCCACCGTTGGAAACAAGCGTCTCATGACGGTCGCCAAGAGGTCACGCCCGAATAACTTCGGAGATCTCTTTCACTTCTTTTCTGCAAGCTCTTTCGCAACGCTTACATCGCTGTTACGTTCTGGACGCCCGACGGCAGCAATGGCGCGGTCGGCAAGTCGACAGGGACGGCGGACGGGGCCGTTTCCTGAGCTACACGGGCTTTCACCCTCAAGGAGAACTCAATGCGGCGTGGCATAGCGGCCACCGCGCTGGTGGCGTCCCTCGCCCTCGCGGCGACGGCCTGCGGCGGCAGTGACGACAGCGGCGACTCGGCCGACGGCCCGGTCACCATCACCTGGTGGGACACGTCCAACGCCACGAACGAGGCGCCGACGTACCAGGCCTTGGTCAAGGAGTTCGAGGCCGCCAACAAGGACGTCAAGGTCAAGTACGTCAACGTGCCCTTCGACCAGGCGCAGAACAAGTTCGACACCGCCGCCGGTTCCAAGGGCGCGCCGGACGTGCTGCGCTCCGAGGTCGGCTGGACCCCCGCCTTCGCCAAGAAGGGCTTCTTCCTGCCGCTGGACGGCACCGAGGCCCTCGCCGACCAGGCCAAGTTCAAGCCGAACCTGATCGAGCAGGCGAAGTACGAGGGCAAGACGTACGGCGTGCCGATCGTTACCGACACCCTCGCGCTGGTCTACAACAAGGCGCTCTTCGCCAAGGCCGGCATCACCGAGGCCCCCAAGAGCTGGGACGACCTGAAGAAGGCCGCCGCCACGGTCAAGGACAAGACCGGAGTGGACGGCTACTGGGGCTCGACCCAGGCCTACTACGCCCAGTCCTTCCTCTACGGCGAGGGCACCGACACGGTCGACGCCGACGGCAAGAAGGTCACCGTCAACTCGGCGGAGGCGAAGAAGGCGTACGGCACCTGGCTCGGCATGTTCGACGGCAAGGGCCTGCACAAGGCGGACACCACCGCCGACGCCTACGCCCACATCCAGGACGCCTTCGTCAACGGCAAGGTCGCCGCGATCGTCCAGGGCCCGTGGGAGATCACGAACTTCTACAAGGGTTCGGCGTTCACGGACAAGAACAACCTGGGCATCGCCACCGTCCCGGCCGGCTCCACCGGCAAGGCGGGCGCCCCGACCGGCGGCCACAACCTCTCGGTCTACGCCGGCTCGGACGCCGCCCACCAGAAGGCCGCGCTGAAGTTCCTCAACTTCATGACCTCCGCGAAGTCCCAGGCGGCCGTCGCGCAGAAGAACTCCACGCTGCCGACCCGCGACGACGCCTACACCGCCGAGGTCAAGGCCGACCCGGGCATCGCCGGCTACCAGACGGTGCTGTCCGCCGCCCAGCCGCGCCCGGCGCTGCCGGAGTACAGCTCCCTGTGGGGCCCCCTGGACACCGAACTGCCCAAGATCGCGGGCGGCAAGGTCTCCCTCGACAAGGGCCTGAGCAACGCCGAGACCGCCATCGCCAAGCTGGTGCCGGACTTCAGCAAGTGAGCCCCGCGTGGCCGCCGGATCACCCCCCGCACGGGGGAGTGATCCGGCGGCCACCGGCCTGTCCCAGCCCGCCCCTGATCTTCGAATTTCCAGAAGGTGTCGAACCATGACAGTCGCCATCGACCGCGCGACCGGCAAGCGCCGCGGTGACGCGCCGCGCCCCGGGCTGGGTCAGCGCCTGAAGCACGGTTACCAGAAGCACTGGTACGCCTACGTCATGATCGCCCCCGTGGTGATCGTCCTCGGCGTTCTCGTGCTGTACCCCCTCGGGTACGGCATGTACCTCACCCTCACCGACGCCAACAGCCTCAACACCGGCCGCACGATCGGCGTCAACGAGATCGAGGCCACCTACAAGTTCATCGGTCTGGACAACTACGCCGACATCCTGTGGGGCGAAACCGCTTACGACCGCTTCTGGTCGCACTTCATCTGGACGATCGTCTGGACCGCCGCCTGTGTCGCCCTGCACTACACCATCGGTCTCGGCCTCGCCCTCCTGCTCAACCAGAAGCTGCGCGGACGCACCTTCTACCGGCTGATCCTGGTCCTGCCCTGGGCCGTGCCGACCTTCGTCACCGTCTTCGGCTGGCGGTTCATGCTCTCCGACGGCGGCATCATCAACTCCGCCCTGGAAGGCCTGCACCTGCCGACGCCGCTGTGGCTGGAGGACACCTTCTGGCAGCGGTTCGCCGCGATCATGGTCAACACCTGGTGCGGTGTGCCGTTCATGATGGTCTCCCTGCTCGGCGGCCTCCAGTCCATCGACTCCACCCTCTACGAGGCCGCGGAGATGGACGGCGCCAACGCCTGGCAGCGGTTCCGTTACGTCACCCTGCCCGGCCTGCGGTCGGTCAGCTCGACCGTCGTGCTCCTCGGCATCATCTGGACCTTCAACCAGTTCGCCGTGATCTTCCTGCTGTTCGGCACCACCGCGCCGGACGCCCAGATCCTTGTCACCTGGGCGTACTACCTCGGCTTCGGACAGCAGCCGCGTGACTTCGCCCAGTCGGCGGCCTACGGCATCCTGCTGCTGGCCATCCTGATCGTCTTCACCTCGTTCTACCGCCGCTGGCTGAACCGCAACGAGCAGCAGCTCGCGATCTGAGGCAGGAGTTCCCATGAGTACCACCACCGCCGAGACCTCCGCCGACGCGACCGAGCGGCCCGCGGCCGGCCCCGCCAAGGGCACCGGGCGCGGACAGCGCGGGATCGTCACCTCGCTCGCCTCGCACGGCGTGCTGATCACCGCCTCGCTGATCGCGCTCTTCCCGATCGCCTGGCTGGTCTACCTCTCCCTCGGCCCGGACAAGGACGACTACCTCCACCCCGGGGGCATCTGGTCGAAGATGACCCTGGACAACTACTCGTTCGTCCTGCAGAACACGAACTTCTTCGACTGGCTGAAGAGCTCGCTGATCGTGTCGCTGGGCACCACGGTGATCGGCGTGATGATCGCCGCCACCACCGGCTACGCGGTGTCCCGCATGCGCTTCCCGGCCTACCGCAAGTTCATGTGGGTGCTGCTGGTGACCCAGATGTTCCCGGTCGCCGTGCTGATGGTGCCGATGTACCAGATCCTCTCGGACCTCCAGCTCATCGACACCTACCTCGGCCTGATCCTGGTCTACTGCTCGACCGCGGTGCCGTACTGCGCCTGGCTGCTCAAGGGCTACTTCGACACCATCCCGTTCGAGATCGACGAGGCCGGCCGGGTGGACGGACTGAGCCCCTTCGGCACCTTCGCGCGGCTGATCCTGCCGCTCGCCAAGCCGGGCCTCGCGGTAGCCGCGTTCTACAGCTTCATCACGGCCTTCGGCGAGGTCGCCTTCGCCACCACGTTCCTGCTGGACGACGAGAAGTACACGCTTGCCGTCGGACTGCAGAGTTTCGTCAGCGAGCACGACTCCCAGCGCAACCTGATGGCCGCCACCGCCGTACTGATCGCGATACCGGTTTCCGCGTTCTTCTACCTCGTGCAGAAGAACCTGGTGACCGGCCTGACCGCGGGCGGCACGAAGGGCTGACCCTCCTTCGGGAGGGCCGGCACATCCCCCGGACCCGAGGCGGCCGCGGTCACCATCCGACCCCGCTGTGACCGCGGCCGCCTCGACAGCACCGCCGTACGACCGTGTACGACCCTGTACGACCGCCGTATGTACGCCTGAATCCCGATGACCCGTCCCCCACTCCGGACTTCACGCGAGGCCGGGGGACCCCCACCGCATCAAGGAAGCCATGAGCCAGCAGCACTCCGCCGCCCCGGCCCCGACCACCCGGCCCGACCCGGCCGTCGCCACCGTCGCGCAGCGCGGCGACTGGTGGCGGGACGCGGTCATCTACCAGGTGTACCCGCGCAGTTTCGCCGACAGCAACGGCGACGGCATGGGTGACCTGGAAGGCGTACGCTCCCGTCTCCCGTACCTGCGAAGCCTCGGCGTGGACGCCGTGTGGCTCAGCCCCTTCTACGCCTCGCCGCAGGCCGACGCCGGCTACGACGTCGCCGACTACCGTGCCGTCGATCCCATGTTCGGCAACCTGCTGGACGCCGACGCCCTGATCCGCGACGCCCACGAGCTGGGCCTGAGGATCATCGTCGACCTGGTCCCCAACCACTCCTCCGACCAGCACGAGTGGTTCAAGCGCGCGCTCGCCGAGGGCCCCGGCTCCCCGCTGCGCGACCGCTACCACTTCCGCCCCGGAAAGGGCACGGACGGCGAACTCCCGCCCAACGACTGGGAGTCCATCTTCGGCGGCCCGGCCTGGACCCGGATCACCGAGCCCGACGGCACACCCGGCGAGTGGTACCTGCACCTCTTCGCGCCCGAGCAGCCCGACTTCAACTGGGAACACCCGGCCGTCGGCGACGAGTTCCGCTCCGTACTGCGGTTCTGGCTCGACATCGGCGTCGACGGCTTCCGCATCGACGTGGCACACGGCCTGGTGAAGGCGGAGGGCCTGCCCGACCTGGGATCCCACGACCAGCTCAAGCTGCTGGGCAACGATGTCATGCCGTTCTTCGACCAGGACGGCGTGCACGAGATCTACCGACAGTGGCGTCTCGTCCTCGACGAATACGCGGGCGAGCGCATCTTCGTGGCCGAGGCGTGGACGCCGACCGTCGAGCGGACCGCCAACTACGTCCGCCCCGACGAGCTGCACCAGGCGTTCAACTTCCAGTACCTGGCGACGGAGTGGGACGCGGCCGAGCTGAAGGTCGTCATCGACCGCACCCTGGAGGCCATGCGCCCGGTCGGCGCCCCCGCCACCTGGGTCCTGTCCAACCACGACGTCACCCGGCACGCCACCCGCTTCGCCAACGCGCCCGGCCTCGGCACCCAGATCCGCACGGCGGGCGACCGCGCGCTGGGCCTGCGGCGCGCCCGCGCGGCCAGCCTGCTGATGCTGGCGCTGCCCGGCTCGGCCTACGTTTACCAGGGCGAGGAACTGGGCCTGCCGGACGTCGTCGACCTGCCCGACGAGGTGCGCCAGGACCCGGCGTACTTCCGCGGCGCGGGCCAGGACGGCTTCCGTGACGGCTGCCGCGTCCCGATCCCCTGGACTCGCGAGGGTTCCTCGTACGGTTTCGGCGGTGGCGGCAGCTGGCTGCCGCAGCCCGAGGGCTGGGGCGAGCTGAGCGTCCAGGCGCAGCAGGGCGTGCCCGGCTCGACGCTGGAGCTGTACCGCTCGGCGCTGGAACTGCGCCGGTCCCTGCCGGACCTCGGCGCGGGCGACTCGGTGGAGTGGCTGCGCGCCCCCGAGGGCGTGCTGGCGTTCCGGCGCGGCGAGTTCGTGTGCGTCGCCAACACCTCCGGCGAGTCCGTGACCACCCCGGCGTACGGCCCCGTCCTGCTCGCCAGCGGTGAGCTGACCGAGGCGGACGGCGAGGCGAAGGTGCCGGCGGACACGACGGTGTGGTTCACGACGGTCTGACGAGCCTGACGGACCTGACGGACCTGACGGACCTGATGAGCCTGACGGACCTGACGGCGTTGAGCAGGCGATCAATTGAGGAGGATTGAGGCGGTCGGATGTTGCTGCCGGGACGCGCCCTCGGAACCTTTACCGGTTCTCCCGTCAT
>NZ_JARGEF010000019.1:0-57585 GCF_033794725.1 Streptomyces sp. ID05-39B
GGTCGGGCACGGGGGCGGGTCGGGCACGGGGGCACATCCCGAACTCACGCCCGAGGGTGTGGGCCGTGACCCGGGGTCGCGTGCACGCGTTGCCCTGGTATGACCCCCACCCATCAAGCATCCGGGCGTCACCGCCAACTGTTCGTCCCCGTCTCCGCAGAATCGGTTCCGCTGGCTCCGCCGCCGCCCCCGCCGGACCCGCCGATCTACCGCGACATGATGCGCGTCTGGGCCGACGGGGGCCGTACCCTGCCGGGTCGGCGGGACCCGGAGTGGCTGCGGCTGGTGGCCCCGCTGGTGCGGCGCGGCCAGTTCAGCGGGTCTCCGGACCCAGCAGATGACGGGCGATGACCATCCGCTGGATCTGGTTGGTGCCCTCGACGATCTGCAGGACCTTGGCCTCGCGCAGATAGCGCTCGACGGGGAAGTCGGCGGTGTAGCCGTAGCCACCGAGCACCTGGACGGCGTCCGTGGTGACCTGCATCGCCGCGTCGGTGCAGTGCAGTTTGGCCATGGCGGCCTGCCGGACGAACGGCCGGCCCGCGTCCCGCAGCCGTGCCGCCGCGAGATACAGGGCCCGGCCCGACTCGACCCGGGTCGCCATGTCTGCGAGCAGGAAACGCAGCCCCTGGAAGTCGGCGATCGGCCGCCCGAACTGCCGCCGCATGGTGGCGTAGGCGACCGCCTCGTCCAGGGCGGCCCGCGCGAGACCGACCGCGCAGGCGGCGATGCCTAGCCGTCCGGAGTCCAGTGCGGCGAGGGCGATGGCGAAGCCCTGGCCCTCGCCGCCGATGCGCAGCGCGTCGGGGATCCGCACACCGTCGAAGTGGACCTGCGCGGTCGGCGAGCCCTTGAGGCCCATCTTCTTCTCCGGCGGCGCAGCGCTCAGCCCCTCGGTGTCGCCGGGGACCAGGAACGCGGTGATCCCGCGGGCCCCCTCGCCGCCGGTGCGGGCCATGACGGTGTAGAAGTCGGCGATGCCGCCGTGGGTGGTCCAGGCCTTGGTCCCGTCGATGATCCAGCCGTCGCCGTCCCGGACGGCCCGGGTGCGCAGCGCGGCCGCGTCCGAGCCGGAGGTGGGCTCGGACAGGCAGTACGCGCCGAGCAGCCCGCCGCCGAGCATGGCGGGCAGGCGGGCGGACCGCTGTTCCTCGGTGCCGTGGGTGGCGAGGGCGTAGGTGGCCAGGGTGTGCACGCTGACGCCGAGTCCGACGGTGAGGCGGGCGGCGGCGAGTTCCTCCAGTACCTGGAGGTAGACCTCGTAGGGCTGGTCGCCGCCGCCGTACGCGGCAGGGTACGGAAGGCCGAGGAGGCCCGATTCCGACAGGAGGGTGAACAGTGCGCGGGGGAAGCGTCCGGTGTCCTCCTCCTCGGCGGCTTCCGGGGCGATCTCACGGCGGGCGATGTCCTGGACGAGGGCCAGCAGGTCGCGGGCCTCGTCGGTGGGCAGGAGGCGGTCCACGGCGGGCGGGACACGATCGGTCATGGCACCCCTCTCCTTCGCCTGCCGGTCGACGTCTCGGCGCTGTGAGTATGCCCGCGGGGGAAGCGGGCCGCACGGCGCGAGCGGACGGAATTGGTCCGCACCATTGACCCAACTGGTCTAGTCCTCCTACCCTCTCGACACCGCGTTACCGCGTTCATGCCAATCGGCACGCGTTCCCCTCTCCCCCACGAGGTGACACCCGATGCAGCACTCCGCCCACCGCCGCTCCCGCTTCCGGGCACTCGTCGCCGTCGCCTGCACGGCCGTGCTCGGCGCCGGCCTGCTCGCCGGCGCGGGCACCGCGACGGCGACCGACGTCTCCGCGACCGGGACCGCCACCGCGTCCGCGCGGGTGGCCGCCGGCTCCAAGGTCCTCGGCTACTTCACCGAGTGGGGGACCTACGACCGCAAGTACCTCGTCAAGAACATCGAGACGTCCGGCTCGGCGGCGAAGCTCACCCACATCAACTACGCCTTCGGCAACGTCACCGGCGGCAAGTGCGTGATGGGCGACGCCTACGCCGCCACCGACCGCACCCACACCGCCGCCGAGTCCGTGGACGGGGTCGCCGACACCTGGGACCAGCCGCTGCGCGGCAACTTCCACCAGCTGCGCGAGCTGAAGAAGAGGCACCCGGGCCTCAAGGTCCTGTGGTCGTTCGGCGGTTGGACCTGGTCGGGCGGCTTCGGCGAGGCCGCCAGGAACCCGGCCGCGTTCGCCCGCTCGTGCTACGACCTGGTCGAGAACTCCCGGTGGGCCGACGTCTTCGACGGCATCGACATCGACTGGGAGTACCCGAACACCTGCGGCGCCACCTGTGACACCAGCGGCCGGGCGGCCTTCAAGAACCTCATGCAGGCGCTGCGCGCGAGGTTCGGCACCGGGAACCTCGTCACCGCGGCCATCACCGCCGACGCGACCGCGGGCGGCAAGATCGACGCGGCGGACTACGCGGGCGCGGCGCAGTACGTCGACTGGTACAACCCGATGACGTACGACTACTTCGGCGCCTGGGACGCCACAGGGCCGACGGCCCCGCACTCGCCGCTGACCTCCTACTCCGGCATCCCGAAGGCGAACACCTACACCTCGGCGACCATCGCCAAGCTCAGGGGTCTCGGCATCCCCGCCTCGAAGCTGCTGCTGGGCCTCGGCTTCTACGGGCGCGGCTGGACCGGGGTCACCCGGTCGGCACCCGGCGGCACCGCGACCGGCCCGGCCGCGGGGACGTACGAGCAGGGCATCGAGGACTACAAGGTACTGAAGACCAAGTGCCCGGCGACGGGCACGGTGGGCGGGACGGCCTACGCCAAGTGCGGGAACAACTGGTGGAGTTACGACACCCCGGCGACCGTCGCGACGAAGATGAACTACAAGAACCAGCAGGGTCTCGGCGGGACCTTCTTCTGGGAGCTGAGCGGGGACACGGCCGCCGGTGAGCTGATCAGGGCCATCAACTAGCCGGTCCCGCGAGGGCACTTGGGGCGGAGGACCACGAGCCTTCGCCCCGAGGGCGGTTCAGGCCTCACGCCGGGCCGGCTTCGGGGCCGGGAAGGCGGGGTCGAGTTCCTCAACCGCGCGCAGGGCACCGCCCAGGGTCCTCACCAGGAGGTCGCGCATGGTCTCGCGGGAGAGGTCGGGGCGGTCGATCCAGTCGAGGGTGGCGCCCTCCACGCTGCACACCCAGGACAGCAGGCTCATCCGGGGCAGCGCCGGGATGTCGCTGCGGCCGTACGCCCCCTCGGCGATGGTGGCCACGATCGCCTCGCGGACCCCGTCACGGATGGCGTGCACCTCGATGTCGAAGCCGACTCCGCCGCTGACGATGGTGCGGTAGGCGGACTGGTGGTGCTCGGCGAAGCGCAGATAGCCGTCGATCGTGCGGTACACCCGGTCCACCTGGGGCAGTTCGATTCCGCTGGCCGCGAAGGAGACCAGGTCGGCGACGGAGTCCTGGATGATCGCCAGGTAATAGCCACGCTTGGACTGGAAGTAGTAGTAGATCAGTCCCTTGGCGACGTGCGCCTGCCGGGCGATGTCGTCCATGGAGAGCGCGTCGTAGGATGTGTTGGCGAACAACCGGCGCCCGATGGCGATGAGTTCGGCGCGACGCGCCAGGGACCGCTCGGTGCCGCGCGCCCGGGGACGGGACGCGTCACGCTGCTGGCTGATATTCAATGTCGACCCTGGTCTCCAACGGTCGGCGGGACGACGTCAGTATGTCAGGTCGAACGTGGGTGAGGTCACAGCGGGTCACGGCCGCCGACGGCGCTCCGGCCCCGGTGTCAGACCAGGCCGAGCTGGGTCACGAGCATCGCCACGACGACGACCAGCGTCCATCCCATGAGGTGCTCGAGGATCTTCGGACCGTCGTCCTTGGGCCCGCCGGTACGAGTACGGGCGGCGGTGACTGCGGCGGCGTGGGCGGTCATGGTGTCTCGCTGACGGTCGGGGGCGCGGTGGACGGCGAACTTCCGCCGATCCGTCCACCTTGCCACCGTGCGGGGCATGTGCGGCCGAGAGCTTCCTCACACGCCGACGGCCCTCGGTCTCACCGGGGGCCGTTCACCGAAAAAAGCAGGTCAGCGCACGCCGACCGCCTCGAGCGCCCTGCGCTGGAGCGGACCCGGACGGGCCGGGAAGTAGAGGTAGCAGACGCCCCCGGTGCCGGACGCGACCTTGCCGCTCGCGTTGTAGCGCTTGGTCCGCAGCCAGATGTTCTCGAACTCCCGCCGCCGGTAGACGCGCCGCACCGCCTGATCGCTCGGCGAGGCCGGGTCGTTGGCGATCACGTCGCCGTCCGCGGTGAAGCCGATCACGGTCATCAGGTGCCCGGAGGTGCCGTATCCCGCGCCCGTCAGCTCCTCCCTGAGGAAGGACTGGGAGGTGATGACCGGGATGCCGGCCGCGATGAGCGTCTCCAGGTCGGTCAGCGAGGTGAGCCGGGTCACCACGCCCTGGAGGTCCTTGAAGGTGGCGGCGTACGCGGCGTTGAACGGCCAGTTGCCGCAGCCCTTGTACTGGTGGTCGAACGTGTACCGGGC
This sequence comes from Streptomyces sp. ID05-39B, assembly GCF_033794725.1. Taxonomy (NCBI): domain Bacteria; kingdom Bacillati; phylum Actinomycetota; class Actinomycetes; order Kitasatosporales; family Streptomycetaceae; genus Streptomyces; species Streptomyces sp. ID05-39B. Next base: position 4,532 of record NZ_JARGEF010000019.1, read on the forward strand.
GGCGTGGCACACCTGCGGGTCGGCGTACGCGAGGTCGACCCAGGACAGTTGGGCGGGCGTGAGGCGGCCACCCCAGTACTCGATGATCATCTGCGAGGAGGTGGGGCTGCACCAGGCCTCGCCGCCGTTGTCGTACTCGGGGTACTGGCCGGCGTGGATCTCCTGCGAGTAGCGCGGGACGACCAGCTCCTGCGCCAGGCCGGGCACCGAGGCCGGCACGGTGAAACGGTCCGGCACGTCCGAGCCCATCGCCGCCACCCGCCAGACGGTGGGAGTGCGCTTCGTGCCGGGCCTGCGGTACAGGGTCAGGCGCAGCCGGTACGACGTGAGGCGCAGGCCGGTCGCGGCGTCGTCGACCGCGAGGGTGTCCGTCCACACGGTGCTTCTGCCGTCGGTCTGGTCGTCGACGGAGGTCCGCTTGATGTCCTGGTCTCCGGCCGCCCACCGGCCCATCACGTACCAGGGGGTGCTCGTGCCGTCGGAGTAGGCGGCCTTCAGTTCGATCTGGAGCCAGGTGCCGGCCGGGGTGCTCGCGTTCCAGGAGGCGATCGCCTCGGTGGCGGGGACCGCGAGGCGGTGGATGGGGGACGTCCAGGTCGCGTACTCCCACGCGGCGGTGGTGCCGGTGTGCGGGTCGGTGTAGTCGGTGGTCCCGGCCGGGGACGCCAGGACCAGAGCGGGCCGGACGCCGGCGACGGCCCCGGTACCCGCGGCGGTGCCGGAGCGCCAGTCGGTGTACGTGGTCCAGGCGTGGTGGTCCACGGGGCGGGCCGGGGCCGCGCCGGGCACCCCCTCCGGGCCCGCGGACTCGGCCGGACCGGCGGCCTCGGCCACCGCGGGGGCCGCGCCACCCGCGACGGCGGCGACGACCGCGGCAGCCAGGAGTGTCCTGCGGGACGGCTGATCGGTTCGGTCGCAGAGCTGGTCGGCTCTGCTGGACGACGGCTGTTCGGCTCTGCTCATGAGCGGAAGACCCCCAAGGTGTCCGAGTCGGAGCGGGTCCGGTGTGCGGTGCGGTGTGCAGTTCGGTGCGGTGTGCGGTGTGGGCCAACTATGGCGGGCGGTGGGCGGACCTGCCAGCACTTCCGCCCGTGCCACGCCCGGCAATATTGGTCTGTTCCACTGGCGTGACCTGCGGGAGGGCGGACCCGCGCCGCTAGACTTGCCGACCCACGCCGCCTCCGCCACGACCGACATCACCGCCACACCCCCACCACCGCGACCACCGCCAGGAACCGCCATCCGCCAGCTCGCCTCCCGGCTCCGCCGTCTGCCGCCGTCCTGCGGCCCCGTCCGCCTGACCGGCGTCGACGGACACGCCGGGTCGGGCAAGTCCACGTTCGCGGAGCGGCTGGCCGAAGCCCTGGGCGGGGCGCCGGTGCTGCACCTGGACGACCTCGCGACCCACGACGAGCTGTTCGCCTGGACCGGGCGGCTGCTGACCCAGGTGATCGAACCGCTCAGCCAGAGCCGGCCGGCCCAGTACTCCCCCTACGACTGGCGCACCCGTCGCTTCGGCCCGCCCCGCCCGCTCCCCCCGGCCCCCGTGATGGTGATCGAGGGCGTCGGCGCCGGCCGCCGTGCCCTGCGGCCGTATCTGGCGCGGCTGCTGTGGATGGAGTTGCCCCGCGAGGAGGCCTGGGCGCGCGGCCGGTTCCGGGACGGGGAGGAGCAGAGGGAGTTCTGGGACGGGTGGGTCGAGGCGGAGGAACGACATTTCGCCGAAGACCCGTCGCGGCCCTACGCGCACGGTGTGGTGCGGCAGTTGCCTGAGGGGTACGAGGTGCTGCCGGGGCCTGAGGGAACGCGGTGAGCGCGCCGCAGCGTCACGGAGCGTGAGCGATCACCCTCATGTGGTGAAACTGTGAAGGGCCTTGCGTTTGAACTTGGCCAAGTGCTTCAACTCGGCTTGACCGAGGGCCCGTACAGGTCTTACGTTCTCAATGTGCGGCATCAGAAGCCGCCCCGCAGTCGCGAAGCCCCCGGTTGTTCCCCCGTGATCGGGGGCTTCGTTCTGCCCGCGCACCCCCTTTCGCTCCGGTTTGCGGACGCGTCGTGGCGCCATCAGTTCACCCAGGGTCACCACTCGGCGGTGCGCCCCCTCTGCTCCCACCTCACCGAACGAGCTGTGCCGCACCCTTCGGCGGGTGCTCCCCCGCAGGTACGATGCCCTCGGTGCGACCTACGGACGACTGCTGCGCGCACCTGGCAACTCCGGTCCGCAGCACAGCGGTTCGACCATGGCAGCCGAGGGGCTCCGGCCCGGCGGCATACCGACGGGGGCACGGTTTGTGGGGGACGTGATGGACTTCGGCACGCAAGGCCCCGAGGCCCCGGCCGACCTCGCCTGGCTACGAGGCGTGGACGCCTACACCATGGGCGCGTATCCGCAGGCGGAGGAGGAGTTCCGCACCGCGGTGCGGATCGATCCCGGCATGGCCGACGGCTGGCTCGGGCTGCACGCGCTGCGCGTCGACACGACGACGGCGCTGCTCAGGATGTTCCGGCACCGTGACCGCTTCGGCGACCAGCGCACCCGGCACCGCCGCACGCTCAACTCCTGGTACTGGCTGGGCTGGTGGGTGCAGCCCGTGCTGGAGAGCCCCCGCGATCTGCTGCTCGCGCACGCCTCGCACTGGCTGGACGGCCGGCACGTGCCCGAGCTGGACCGGGCACTCGCCGGTCTCCCGCCCGTCGACACCGATCACCAGGTCCGCTTCCTGCACGCCTGCCGCGCCTATCTGGTCAAGGACTGGGAACAGCTCGTCCGGCACACCGACCCGCTGCTCGACGACCCCCTCCTCGGCATCGAGGCCGGTCTGTTCGGCGGTATGGCCCGCGTCCGGCTGGAGATGTACGGGCAGGCCGAGCCGCTCCTCTCGACGGCGTTGATGCGCTGTCGCAGCGAACAGCCGCAGCGCAAGGAGCTGCGGTACTGGCTGGCCCGCGCGCACGAGGGCACCGGCCGTTCCGCCGCCGCGCTCCCCCTGTACCGGGCCGTGCACCGCGTCGATCCCGCGTTCATGGACACCTCGGCCCGGCTCGCCGCGATCGCCGAGGGCGACGGCTACGACGACACGGCCGACCTCGCGGCCATCACGCTGAGCGGCATCGGGCAGGACGCCGGGGACGGGCCGGACCTCCTGGACCCACTGTTCGGCACCGAGGGCCGGGATCTCAGACTCACCGAGCCGTCCGACCTGCCGCCCGTCGGTCCCGTCCCGACCGTGCCCGACCCGGCCGTCCGCGAGAAGACCGTCGTGCCCTCCGTCCTGCCGGCCGGGCCCACCGACCCGGTGTTACTGGAGGAGGCGCTCTCCGAGCTGGAGCGCATGGTGGGCCTGGAGCCGGTGAAACGGCAGGTCAAGGCTCTGTCGGCGCAGCTCAACATGGCTCGGTTGCGGACCGGGCAGGGCCTCCCGGTCCAGCCGCCGAAACGGCACTTCGTGTTCTCCGGCCCGTCCGGCACCGGCAAGACCACGGTGGCCCGCATCCTCGGCCGCGTCTTCTACGCCCTCGGTCTGCTCGGCGGCGACCACCTCGTGGAGGCCCAGCGGGCGGACCTCGTCGGCGAGTACCTGGGCCAGACGGCCGTGAAGGCCAACGAACTGATCGACTCCGCGCTGGGCGGCGTCCTGTTCGTCGACGAGGCCTACTCCCTGTCCAACTCCGGCTACGGAAAGGGCGACGCGTACGGCGACGAGGCCCTTCAGGTGCTGCTGAAGCGGGCCGAGGACAACCGGGACCACCTGGTGGTGATCCTGGCCGGCTATCCCGAGGGCATGGACCGCCTTCTCGCGGCGAACCCCGGGCTCTCCTCCCGCTTCACGACCCGCGTCGACTTCCCGTCGTACCGTCCGCTCGAACTCACGTCGATCGGTGAGGTGCTCGCGGCGGACAACGGGGACGCCTGGGACGAGGAGGCGCTGGACGAACTGCGCTCGATCGCCGGGCATGTCGTGGACCAGGGCTGGATCGACGAGCTGGGCAACGGGCGTTTCCTGCGCACGCTGTACGAGAAGAGCTGCGCCTACCGGGACCTGCGGCTGTCGACGTACCCGGGGGCGCTGACCCGGGACGACCTGTCGACACTGCGGCTGCCGGATCTGATGCAGGCGTACGGCGAGGTGCTGTCGGGACGGGGCCCGCAGGACCCGGCCTGATCCGAGGGACGGGAGCGGGCGGACCCTCCGGCCCGCCCGCCCCGGCGACCGGACGGTCTAGGTCGCCATCACCACCTCCGGATAGTCCCGGTGCGCGGGGTCCGTCACCTCGCCGACCAGCAGCTCCAGGACGTCCTCCAGCGCGACCAGGCCGAGCACCCTGCCCGAGGCGTCGGCGACCTGCGCCAGGTGGGTCGCCGCCCGCCGCATCACCGTCAGCGCGTCGTCCAGCGGCAGTTCGGAGCGGAGTGTCGTCATCGGACGCCACACCTGCTGCGGTACCGCCCGCTCGGACTCCTCCAGGTCGAGGACGTCCTTCACATGGAGGTAGCCCATGAAAGCGCCGTTCTCCGCGGCGACGGGGAAGCGGGAGTAGCCCGTGCGGGCGGTGAGGGCGACGATCTGCCCCGGAGTGACCGACGGCAGGACCGTCACCAGTGACTCACGCCTGAGCAGGACGTCCGTGACCGGGCGGGAGCCCAGCTCCAGCGCGTCCTCCAGCCGCTCCTGCTCGTCGGGGTCGAGGAGGCCGGCCTGACCGGAGTCCTCCACCAGCCGGTTGAGCTGCTCGCTGGTGAAGACGGCCTCGACCTCGTCCCTGGGCTCGACACCGAAGAGCCGCAGGATGCCCTGGGCGCAGGCGCCAAGGGCGACGGTGATCGGCCGGCAGAGGCGGGCGAAGGCGACCAGGCCTGGGCTGAGCCACAGCGCGGCCTTCTCCGGTGCCGCCATGGCCAGGTTCTTCGGGACCATCTCGCCGATGACGAGGTGGAAGAAGACGACGGCCGCCAGGGCGATGACGTAGCCCAGCGGGTGGATCATGCCGTGCGGCAGGTGGATCCACTCGAAGACGGGCTCCAGCAGGTGCGCCACCGTCGGTTCGGCGACCGCGCCCAGGGTCAGGGAGCACATGGTGATGCCGAACTGGGCGGCGGCCATCATCTGGGGCAGGTGTTCCAGACCGTGCAGGACCTGACGGGAGCGCGTGGTGCCGAGCGGTTCGATCTGGCTGCGGCGGACGGACACGAGGGCGAACTCGGCGCCGACGAAGAAGCCGTTCGCCAGCACGAGCAGGCCGGCGAAGACGAGTTGGAGCACGCTCATCGGGTGACCTCCACGACCACTCCGGTGCGGACGATCCGGACCCGCTCGGCCCGGTAGTGGCCCACCCGGCGGACCGAAAGCCGCCAACCGGGGAGTTCGGCCCGGTCACCGACGGCCGGGATCCGGCCGAGCCGATCGGCGACGAGCCCGGCGACCGTCTCGTACGGTCCCTCGGGCGCGTCGAGGCCTATGCGCCGCAACGTGTCGACCCGGCAGCTGCCGTCGACGTCCCAGGCGGGCCTGCCGTCCTCGGGCGGGACGGCGGCAAGTTCGGGGATGTCCAGGCCGTCGTGCTCGTCGCGGACCTCGCCGACGATCTCCTCGACGATGTCCTCCAGCGTCACCACACCGGCGGTGCCGCCGTACTCGTCGACGACGACGGCGATGGGCTGCTCGCTGCGCAGCCGGGCCAGCAGGGGCCGCACGGGCAGGGTCTCGGGGACCAGCAGTGCCGGGCGGGCAATGCGGCCGAGCGGGGTGCGCAGCCGGTCACGGACGGGGACGGCGAGGGCGTCCTTGAGGTGGACCATGCCGACGATCTCGTCGATCTTCTCGCGGTAGACGGGGAAACGGGACAGGCCGGTGGCGCGGGTCAGGTTGACCACGTCCTCGGCGGTGGCCGACGCCTGGAGGGCGCTGACCTTCACGCGCGGCGTCATCACGTGCTGCGCGGTCAGCTCGGCCAGTGACAGGGTCCGCACGAACAGGTCGGCCGTGTCCTGTTCGAGCGTGCCGGCCCGCGCGGAGTGGCGGGCCAGGGAGACGAGTTCACCAGGGGTGCGGGCGGAGGCCAGCTCCTCGGTGGGCTCGACGCCCAGCGCGCGCACGAGCCGGTTGGCGACGGCGTTGAGACCGGCGATGACCGGCCGGAACAGGCGGGCGAACGCGTGCTGCGGGCCGGCGACGAACCGCGCGACCTGGAGGGGCTTGGAGACCGCCCAGTTCTTCGGTACGAGTTCACCGACCACCATCTGCACGGCGGAGGCCAGCAGCATGCCGATGACGACGGCCACACCGGAGACGGCGCCCTCGGGGACGCGGACGACGGTGAGGGGACCGCCGAGCAGCTCGGCGAGCGCCGGCTGGGCGAGCATGCCGACGACGAGGGAGGTGATGGTGATGCCGAGCTGGGTGCCGGAGAGCTGGAAGGACAGTTCCTTCAGCGACTCGACGACCGTACGGGCTCGTCGGTCGCCGTCGGCGGCGGCCTTCTCGGCTTCCTGTCGCTCGACGGTGACGAGGCCGAACTCGGCGGCCACGAAGAAGCCGTTGGCGAGGATGAGCAGGAACGCGGCTGCCAGGAGCAGCAGGGGGATGGTCATGGTGCCGCCGCCTCCGCAGGGGAGGGGGCGGCGCAGGTACTACAGGACGAACCGTCCATCGCCGGAGAGGGTCACTCCTCGGGTAGCAGGAGCCCCCGTGCGCCCGGCAGGGCACGACGGGGGTGGAGGCGCGAAAGGGAACGTCTCCGTGACCAGATTAATCAAGACACAGGGTCCGGTGGCAGGGTGGACGCCCCCGAGTCAGCCCTGATAGTGCTGGGCTGACGCTCCGGGTCAGCCCTGATCCTGCTCAGCGCGGTGCACGGACCTGGCCTCCACGAGGCTCCGCAGGGCGCGCGCATGGGCGATGGCCTGCTGTTTGTCGATGCCGGGCTGGATGCCGAGCGCGGGCAGGCTGGTGCCGTCGCTGAGGTCGAGGAAGACCCAGGGGTCGCCCGACCGGAGGTTCACCCTGAGGATCTCGGCCCATTCCAGGCGCCGCCTGCTCGCGATGTTCACCACGGTGACGCCCGAGTCGTCGGCGACGACCTTGACCCGGGCCAGCTGGGCCGGCACCCAGAAACAGAGGGCGCCGGTGAAGACGAAGCTGAGCCGCTCCCCCGGGCCGAGCTGCTCCAGCAGCAGGGCGACGGTGGAGATGACGGCGAAGAGCGCCACTCCGGCCGAGAGCAGCACCGCGCGGGTGCGGCTCGGCCGGAAGGTGACGGGGAGCGTGGGCTGGTCGGACATCTTCCCGGGATTCTCAGAGTCGGCAGGCGTGGATGGCCGTGGTGAGGATGGCGCGGGCGCCGATGTCGTACAGGTCGTCCATGATCCGCTGGGCTTCCTTGGAGGGGACCATGGCACGGACGGCGACCCAGCCCTCGTTGTGCAGCGGGGAGACGGTCGGCGACTCCAGGCCGGGGGTCAGCGCGACGGCCTTCTCGAGCTGCTCGACGCGGCAGTCGTAGTCCATCATCACGTAGGTCCGGGCGACCAGGACGCCCTGGAGGCGGCGCAGGAACTGCCGCACCTTGGGGTCCTCGCCGTCGGCGCCGGTCCGGCGGATGACGACGGCCTCGGACTTCATGATCGGCTCGCCGATCACCTCGAGGCCCGCGTTGCGCAGGGAGGTGCCGGTCTCGACGACGTCGGCGATGACCTCGGCGACGCCCAGCTCGATGGCCGTCTCGACGGCGCCGTCCAGGTGGACGACGGAGGCGTCGATGCCGTGCTCGGCGAGGTGACCCGCGACGATGCCCTCGTAGGAGGTGGCGACCGTCATGCCCTTGAGGTCCTCGACGCCGGAGGCCGTGCCCGGCTTGGTGGCGAAGCGGAAGGTGGAGCGGGCGAAGCCGAGCGGGAGGATCTCCTCGGCGTCGGCTCCGGAGTCGATGAGCAGGTCGCGGCCGGTGATGCCGATGTCGAGGCGGCCGGAGGAGACGTAGATCGCGATGTCGCGGGGGCGGAGGTAGAAGAACTCGACCTCGTTCTCCGGGTCGACGATCCGCAGCTCCTTGGATTCGCGGCGCTGCTGGTAGCCGGCCTCATGCAGCATCTCCCCCGCAGGTCCGGACAGGGAACCCTTGTTGGGGAGGGCGATGCGCAGCATGAGGTCGGCTTCCTTCGCGTGGTGGTGTTCGGGGGCGGGCTGGGCTCAGAGGTGGGCGTAGACGTCGTCCAGCGAGATGCCGCGGGCGACCATCATCACCTGGACGTGGTACAGCAGCTGCGAGATCTCCTCGGCTGCGGCGTCCTTGCCCTCGTACTCGGCGGCCATCCAGACCTCGGCGGCCTCTTCGACGACCTTCTTGCCGATGGCATGGACCCCCTTCCCGACCAGTTCTGCGGTGCGGGAAGTGGTGGGGTCGCCGGTGGCGGCCTTCTGCTGGAGCTCGGTGAACAGCTCCTCGAACGTCTTCTTGGACATGGTGGACCCACCCTAGCCGTTGTGCCCGCCTGCCTATCGCCAGGGTTCAGATACTGAGCGGAGGGTGGCCGCGGTCGCGACCGCGGCGGTCACCGCCTCGTGTCCCTTGTCCTCGTTGGAGCCCTCGATGCCGGCCCGGTCCAGGGCCTGCTCCTCGGTGTCGCAGGTGAGGACGCCCATGCCGATGGGGACGCCGGTGTCGACGGAGACCTGGGTCAGGCCCTGGGTGACGCCCTGGCACACGTACTCGAAGTGCGGGGTGCCGCCGCGGATGACGACGCCGAGGGCGACGATCGCGTCGTAGCCGCGGCCCGCCAGGACCTTCGCGACGACCGGCAGTTCCCAGCTGCCGGGGACCCGGAGCAGGGTCGGCTCGTCGATGCCCAGGTCGTGCAGGGCGCGCAGGGCGCCGTCGACCAGTCCGTCCATCACCTTCTCGTGCCACTGTGCCGCGATGACGGCGACCCTGAGGTCACCCACATTGCGTACGGACAGTTCCGGTGCACCCTTGCCGCTCACGTCTCTCCTTCGTGCTGTGCTTACTGGTTGCCGCAGGGGGACACGGGGGCCGTGTCCAGCCAGGGCAGGTCGTGTCCCATCCGGTCCCGCTTGGTGCGCAGGTAGCGGATGTTGTGCTCGCCCGCCTGGACGGGCATCGGTTCGCGGGCGGCGACCTCGATGCCGTGCCGGGTGAGCGCGTCGGTCTTCTCCGGGTTGTTCGTCAGCAGCCGTACGCTGCGCACGCCCAGGTCGTCGAGGATCTGGGCGCCGGCCGCGTAGTCCCGGGCGTCGGCGGGCAGGCCGAGTTCCAGGTTGGCGTCGAGGGTGTCCCGGCCGCGCTCCTGGAGTTCGTACGCCCTCAGCTTGGACAGCAGGCCGATGCCGCGGCCCTCGTGTCCGCGCAGGTAGACGACGACGCCCCGGCCCTCGGTCTGGATGCGCTGCAGGGCGGTGTCGAGCTGGGGGCCGCAGTCGCAGCGCGCGGAGCCGAAGACGTCCCCGGTGAGGCACTCGGAGTGGACGCGGACCAGGACGTCCTTGCCGTCGCCGATCTCGCCGTGCACGAGGGCGACATGCTCGACGCCGTCGACGGTGGAGCGGTAGCCGTACGCGGTGAAGGTGCCGTGGACGGTGGGCAGGACGGTCTCGGCCTCGCGGCGGACGGTCGGCTCGGCGGTGCGGCGGTAGGCGATCAGGTCCTCGATGGAGATGATCGTCAGGCCGTGCTTGCGGGCGAACGGGATCAGCTCGGGCAGGCGCAGCATGCGGCCGTCCTCGCCGGCGATCTCGACGATCGCGCCGGCCGGGCGCAGGCCCGCGAGCCGGGCGAGGTCGACGGCGGCCTCGGTGTGGCCGTTGCGGACGAGGACGCCGCCGGGCCTGGCGCGCAGCGGGAAGACATGGCCGGGGCGGACGAGGTCGGTGGGCTCGGCGGTGCCGTCGGCCAGGAGCCGCAGGGTGGTGGCCCGGTCGGCGGCGGAGATGCCGGTGGTCACGCCGTGCGCGGGGCCGGCGTCGACGGAGACGGTGAACGCGGTCTTCATCGACTCGGTGTTGTCCGCGACCATCTGCGGGAGTTCGAGCCGGTCGAGTTCGTCGCCCTCCATGGGGGCGCAGATCAGGCCGCGGCACTCGCTCATCATGAAGGCGACGATCTCGGGGGTGGCCTTCTCGGCGGCGATGACGAGGTCGCCCTCGTTCTCGCGGTCCTCGTCGTCGACGACCACGACGGGGCGGCCGGCGGCGATGTCGGCGATGGCCTGCTCGATCGGGTCGAGCGCGAAGTCCTCGACGCCGTCGGTGGTGTAGAGGATGGGTGCCGTGCTCATGCGGGCGCTCCTTCCAGAGCGGGCCGCGAACCCCTGCGGGAGCGCAGCCACCAGTCGCGCATGCCCCACAGGACGAGCGCGCCGTAGATGACGTAGACGAAGCCGGAGAAGGCGTAGCCGTTGGCGAAGTTCAGGGGGACGCCGACGAGGTCGACGAGGAGCCAGGCGAACCAGAACTCGACCATGCCCCTGGCCTGGGCGTACATGGCGACGATGGTGCCGACGAAGATGTAGGCGTCGGGCCAGGGGTCCCAGGACAGGGTCGGGTAGGCCTTGAAGAGGAGGGCCACGGCGACGGTGCCCGCGGCGGCGGCGCCGGCCATGGCGGCGCGCTCGCGCCAGGTGGCGAAGCGCGGGGTGATGTGGCCGTCGGCGGATCCGCTGCGGTCGCGGTTCCACTGCCACCAGCCGTAGAGGGCGACGGTCATGACGACGGCCTGCTTGCCGGCGCTGCCGGTCAGGTGGCCGAAGAAGGCGCCGAAGAGGATGAGGCCGGAGAGGCACTGGACGGGCCAGCTCCAGATGGACCGGCGCCAGCCGAGCGCGAGGCCGGCCAGGCCGAGGATGTTGCCGACCATGTCCGACCAGAGGATGTGCTGGTCGAAGAGGACGAAGGCCTCGGAGTTCAGCGAGTTCACTTCGCCGCTCCCGGGGTGGCGGCCATCAGCCGCTCCACGTACTTGGCGACGATGTCGACTTCGAGGTTGACCGGATCGCCGGGCTGCTTCAGGCCGAGGGTGGTCAGGTCGAGGGTGGTGGGGATGAGGCTGACGGTGAAGTGGTCCTGGCCGGCTTCGACGACGGTGAGGCTGATGCCGTCGACGGTGATGGAGCCCTTCTCGACGACGTACCGGGCGAGGTCGGCGGGGAGCGCGACCTTGACGATCTCCCAGTGTGCGGAGGGCGTGCGCTCCAGCACCTGTCCGGTGCCGTCGACGTGGCCCTGCACGATGTGGCCGCCGAGGCGCGCGCCGACGGCCGTGGGCCGTTCGAGGTTGACACGGGAGCCGACGGTGAGGGCACCGAGGCTGGAACGCTTCAGGGTCTCCGCCATGACGTCGGCGGTGAACTCGTCACCCTCGTGCTCGACGACGGTGAGACAGACCCCGTTCACGGCGATGGAGTCGCCGTGCTTGGCGCCGTCGGTGACGACGGGGCCGCGCAGCCGGAAACGGGAGGCGTCGCCGAGATTCTCGACGGCGGTGACCTCACCCAGTTCTTCGACGATTCCGGTGAACACTTCCCGGGTCCTCCTGCCTCATTCGGGCACGGACTCCGGGGCCTGTCGAAGACGACAGAATGAAACGGGCGACGACACCGGGGGCGACGCCGGACACACTCGTCCGCGGACGAGTACATGTTCGGCGGCACGCACGAATGCCTGCCCGCCGCGCACTGCCTCCCATCCGGACTTTAACCGTCGGTCCAGGAATTTCACCTGGTCAACCGGTCGCTGGAAGCGACCGGGTCGCGGACTGTAACCGCCGGTTCGGACTTTCACCGACCCCGGAGTGCGCTGCTGTAGGTACAGGGCCAGTGTGCCACGCCCGGTAGTGGTCCATGCGGGTGAAGTCTGTGGGGTGGCTCACAGGGGGTGCGCATGGACATCTCGGGCGGACCGCAAGGGCCCCAACTCGCCGTCGCCGCACCCCTCTTCAAATTGGTCCATACCTATTGACTCACTGGTCTAGTCCTCTCTAGGGTCTGCGCAACTTCCGTGGAGAGGAACCGACTGTGCTGTCCCCCTCACGACACCGGGCGAGACCCGCGCTGCTCGCCGCCGCGGCAGCCGTCGCGGGCCTGCTGCTCGCCGGACTCCCGGCCACCGTCTCGAACGCGGCCGACCAGGGCTCCTGCCGCCCCGACGGCCTCTACGCGACACCGGGCGTGGACGTCCCCTACTGCTCGGTCTACGACCCGGCCGGCCGGGAGAAGATGGGCGCCGACCACCAGCGCCGGGTGATCGGCTACTTCACCGGCTGGCGCACAGGGAAGGACGGCACCCCCGCCTACCTGGCCCCGGACATCCCCTGGGACAAGGTCACCCACCTCAACTACGCCTTCGCGCACGTCGACGGCGCCAACAAGCTCTCCGTCGGCGCGGACGGGGCGGCCAACGCGGCGACCGGGATGACCTGGCCGGGAGTGGCCGGCGCCGAAATGGATCCGGCACTCCCCTACCAGGGCCATTTCAACCTCCTCAACAAATTCAAGAAGCAGCACCCGGACGTCAAGACCCTGATCTCCGTGGGCGGCTGGGCGGAGACCGGTGGCTATTTCGCCGCCGACGGCACCCGGGTGAACTCCGGCGGCTTCTACTCGATGGCCACGAACGCGGACGGCTCCGTCAACCAGGCCGGCATCGACACCTTCGCGCATTCCGCCGTCGACTTCATCAGGAAGTACGGCTTCAACGGCGTCGACATCGACTACGAATACCCGACGACCATGAAGGACGCGGGCAACCCGCTCGACTGGTCCCTCTCCAACGCCCGCCGCTCCGGCCTGGTCAAGGGCTACGCGGCCCTGATGAAGAGCCTGCGCGAGAAGCTCGACCGGGCGGGGTCGGCGGACGGCAGGCACTATCTGCTGTCGGTGGCCGCTCCCTCGTCGGGATATCTGCTGCGCGGCATGGAGACCTTCCAGGTCCAGAAATACCTGGACTACGTCAACATCATGTCGTACGACCTGCACGGCGCCTGGAACGAGTACGTCGGTCCCAACGCCTCCCTCTTCGACGACGGCAAGGACGCCGAACTCGCCGCGGCGGGCGTGTATTCGACGTCCCAGTACGGAGGGATCGGCTATCTCAACACCGACTGGGCCTACCACTACTTCCGCGGGTCGATGCCGGCCGGCCGGATCAACATCGGACTCCCCTACTACACACGGGGGTTCAAGAACGTGACCGGCGGGACCGACGGGCTGTGGGGCAGGGCGGCCACGACCACGTGTCCGGCCGGTTCGGGGCTCACCAGGTGCGGGGACGGTGCCGTCGGCATCGACAACCTCTGGCACGACCTCGACACCGCCGGCCGGGAGGCGCCCGCGGGCTCCAACCCGATGTGGCACGCCAAGAACCTGGAGAAGGGTGTCGTCGGCGACTACGTCACCCGGTACGGCTTCCCGGCCGACACCCGGCTGACCGGCACGTACGCCCGCAGGTACGACGCCACACTGGTCGCGCCCTGGCTGTGGAACGCCGAGAAGAAGGTGTTCCTCTCCACCGAGGACGAGCAGTCCGTCGCCGCCAAGGCCGACTACGTGGTCGACCAGGGCATCGGCGGCACGATGGTCTGGGAGCTGGCCGGCGACTACGGCTGGAACGCGGCCAAGGGGCAGTACGAGCCGGGGTCGACGCTGACCTCCGCCATGTACGAGAAGTTCAGGTCGGCCTCGCCGTACGGCGCGAAGCGCTCGACGGTGGAACTGCCTGCCCAGGCGTTGAAGATCGACGTGGAGTTCGGGCAGTTCCCGCTCGGCGACTCCAACTACCCGATCAGCCCCAAGCTGAAGATCACCAACAACACGTCCACGACCCTGCCCGGCGGCACGGAGTTCCGCTTCGACTACGGCACATCGGCGCCCGGCAACGCCAAGGACCAGTCGGGCTGGGGGACTTCGGTGCTCAGCAGTGATCACACGGGGAGCAACATCGGCGGCCTCAAGGGCAACTACCACCGGGTCTCGCTGAGGCTGCCTGCCTGGCAGACGCTGGCGCCGGGGGCCTCGGCGGAGCTGGACCTCGTGTACTACCTGCCGGTGTCGACACCCTCGAACTGGACGGTGACCTTCGGCGGGCGGACGTACGCGCTGGCCGGGGATCTGACGCGGGGCACGACGGTGGTGGAGCCGGGAGCGAGCCCCAGCCCGAGCACCAGCGCCAGCCCGAGCCCGAGCCCGACGGCGAGTGTCTCCCCGTCGCCCTCCGGCTCCGGCGGGTCCGGGCAGTGCACCGCCCCGGCCTGGACGGCGACGACGGAGTACGTCGGCGAGAGCAAGGTGTCCCACCGGGGGCACGGCTGGCGCGCCAAGTGGTGGACGAAGGGCGAGGAGCCCGGCACCACCGGTGAATGGGGGGTGTGGCAGGACCTCGGCGCCTGCTGACCCCTCCCGTAAGACCGGCCCGGCGGCGGTGACGACGGCCCTTGCCCGCCGCCGGGCCTCTCCATGAGCGTGACCCGCTCGCGGAGAGACTCAATGGCCCCCGAACAGTTCCTCCTGTGCGGACTCCCGTGCCGTGAGCAGCGCCCCCCGCAGTACGGCGGCACCGCCCAGGAGGCTCGGGCGTACCTGGGTGGGAAGCGGTGCCATCCGCCGGAGCCGGTCCGCCACCCGTGTCGCGAGCGCCTCGCCGCCGGCCTGGCCGACCTCCCCGCCGAGGACCACGCACCCGGGGTCGAGGACGGCGACGACGGAGGCGGCGCCGATGGCGAGCCGGTCGGCGAGGGCGTCGAGGAAGCGGCCGGAGGGGTTGTCGCCGAGCCCGCTGCCCGGGGTGCTGTCGGGGTTCCCGCCGGAGGCGTCCGGCGTCTGTGCCACCGCCGCCCGTACCAGGGCCGCCGCCTCCGGTTCGCCGGGAACCGGTTCCAGGGCCGGCCCGATTCCGTGCTCCCGTGCCAGCGCCACGACCGCCGCCGAGCCCGCCAGGGAGTGGAAGCCGCCCTCGCAGTCCGTGGCCGACGGCAGGCCGGTGGTGCCGGGGACCGGCAGGAACCCGATCTCGCCGGTACCGCCGGAGGCTCCCCGGCGCAGGGCCCCGTCCAGGACGACGGCCGCCCCCGTGCCGTGGCCGAGCCACAGCAGCACGAAGGTGTCCCGGTCGCTGGCGGCGCCCTCACGCTGTTCGGCCAGGGCGGCGAGGTTGGTCTCGTTCTCGACCGTCACGCGGGCCTCGGGGAGCCGTTCCTGGAGGGCGGCCACCAGACGGCGGTGCCAGGCCGGCAGGCCGGAGGAGTCACGCAGTTCGCCGCTGGCGGGATCGATCAGGCCGGGGGCGCCGATGCCGACGGTGTGCAGCCGGTCGGCGCCGGACTCCTTCAGCGCCCGCTCGACGAGGGTCACCGCCTGCTCCACGGCCGGCCCGGTGCCGATGTCGCCGCCGATCGGCACGGACGCCTCGGCGAGCACCCGCCCCACCAGGTCGGAGACCAGCACGGCGACGCCCTCGGTGCGCACGTCCAGCGCAGCGAGATGGGCGCGGCCGGCGACGAGGCCGTACAGCCGGGCGTTCGGGCCGCGCCGCTGCTCCCCCGCCTCGCCGACGACCTCGATCAGGCCGGCGGCGGCGAGGCGTTCGACGAGGTCGGCGACGGTGGGCCGGGACAGGCCGGTCAGCTGCTTCAACTGCCCCGCCGTCAACGGTCCTTCGTCCTGCATGAGTCGCAGGGCGAGCCGGTCGTTGATGGCCCGGGCGGTGCTCGGAGATGCGGGCATGCGCGGAATCCTCCCATGGGCGCCGGAGCGTCACGCGAGACCGGCCTCTATTTATCAGGCAGGGTCCCTGATAGTTTACGCAGGCGCCGCGACGACGCGGCCCACGCACGGCACCACGCCGGGCGGCACACTGGCGAGGAGGGTCCCAGGGCATGAGCGAAGCGACCTACGCACCGTCGGAACTACGGCGGGCCCGGTACGCCGTGGCCGCCGTGTTCGCCGTGCACGGCGCCGTCACCGGTTCCTTCGCCACCCGGGTGCCGTGGATCCAGGACCACGCCTCCGTAGGTGCCGGCCAGCTCGGCTTCGCCCTGGCCTTCACGGCGTTCGGCGCCGCCTGCGCGATGCCGCTGGCGAGCCGGATCACCCACCGCTTCGGCAGCCGTGCGGCCCTGCGCGGGCTGCTCGTGCTGTGGACGCTGGCACTGGTCCTGCCCTCGCTCGCACCGACCATGCTCACCCTGTGCCTGGCGATGTTCGTCTACGGCGCGACCGCGGGCATGGCCGACGTGGCGATGAACGCCCTCGGCGTCGAGGTCGAGCAGCGGCTCGGCAAGTCGATCATGTCGGGCCTGCACGGCATGTGGAGCGCGGGCGCGCTGATCGGTTCGGCGGGCGGCACCCTCGCCGCGCACCTGGGCACGGACGCGCGCCTGCACCATGTGCTGGCGGCCGCCGCCCTCACCCTGCTCGGCCTGCTGGCCTGCCGTTGGGTGCTCGATCTGCGGCCCGCCGAGGACCAGGAGGCCCCGCCGCGCTTCACGCTGCCGCCCCGCTCGGCGCTGCTGATCGGCGCGGTCGGGTTCTGCGCGGTGTTCGCGGAGGGCGCGAGCCTGGACTGGTCGGCGGTCTACCTGGAGGACCACCTCGGTACCTCCGCCGGTCTCGCGGCGGCCTGCACGACCGGCTTCATGCTCACGATGGCGGTGGCCCGGCTCGTGGGGGACGCGGTCGTGAACCGGTTCGGCGCGGTCCGCACGGTGCGTACGGGCGGCGTGCTGGCCGCCGCGGGCGGGCTGCTGATCGTGGTGGCGGACCACCCGGCGGCGGCGATGGGCGGGTTCGCGATGATGGGTCTGGGCATCGCCGTCGTGGTCCCGCTGTGCTTCGCCGCGGCCGGACACAGCGGCCCCAATCCCAGCCAGGCCATCGCCGGTGTCGCGACGATCACCTACACCTCCGGGCTGATCGCGCCGAGCCTGATCGGCGGGGTGGCGCAGGCGACCAGCCTGATGGTGTCGTTCGCCGTGGTGACGGTGCTGGCCTTCGGACTCGTCCTGTTCGCGGGCGTCCTGCGCGCCGGCGAGCGTACGCCGCTGAAGACCGGTACACCGGACGCGGCGATGCCCGGCCCACGCTCCTGAGCGTCTCGCTCCCCCGACGTGGGAGGGGCATGCTCGCCGCATCGGGGGTAGCGGCACGGGTGCCGGGGCCCGGCGACCGGGGTCTCGTCGCTGACGTGCGGTTCCCTCACGGCGTCGCCGGTGCGGACCCAGTCCCCCTCGCGGCGCACGCCGCGTTTCTGCCACGGCCCGGTCCGTGCGTGCCCGGCGGGAGCGGACGGGCACGCCGGTCGGCAGCACCGGCCACGCACCCGGTCCGCCTCAGGGCGCGGCGACCCCTCCTCGACGAGGGCACCGGCTCCCACTACGAGGCCGGCTCGTAGGAGTACGACGTACGACGGGGCCGAAGACACCGGCCGGCGGTCGTCGTTCCCCCTCCCCCGTGAGGGAACCGTTCCCCCGTTCCGGGGAAGCACCGGTCCCGCCGGCCCGCGGGCCCGCCCAGGGCTGCGACTCTTCCAGCATGCCGTACTTGGAACACTTCGTCCCCCCTCCCGACACGTCCGTCGAGGGGGTGCTCTCCCGCATGCGCGCCCTCGACGCGACCCTCCCGCCACGGGACGGGATCGCCGTCTTCAACCGCGTCTATCTCGCCGTGACGCGGGAGGTGGACCGGCACATCGACACCGGCCGGTTCCCCGACGCCCGGGCCGCGGTCACGCTCGACGTGCGGTTCGCGGAGCGGTACCTCGCCGCCGTCGAAGCGGCCACGGCCGACCTCCGCCCGCCGGCCTGCTGGCGCCCGCTGTTCCAGCTCCGCCGCCATCCGGGCGTACGGCCACTGCAGTTCGCGCTGGCGGGCATCAACGCCCATATCGGGCACGACCTGGTGCTCGCCGTCGTGGACGCCTGTCAGAGCCTTGGCTGTGAACCGGCCGACCTGGAGGATGAGTTCGACCGGGTGGGCGAGGTGCTGGTGGCGTTGGAGGAACGCATCCGCGAGGAACTGATGCCGGGACCCGACCTGCTCCAGATCGCCGATCCACTGACCCACCTGCTCGGCTCCTGGAGCCTGGAGCGGGCCCGCGAGGCCACCTGGTCCGCGGCCCGTGCCCTGTGGGCGCTGCGCCGTCTCCCCGACGTGGCCGGGGAGTTCACCGACCGCCTCGACGCGGCGGTCGGCTTCGCGGGCCGCATGCTCCTGACCCCGATGGCGGACTGGCCGGGCGGCGCGGCCGTACCCCGGCTCTGAGGTCGAGGGACGGGACAGGACCGAGGACGGGCCGCCTCTCAGTCCTCCGGCAGCTCGACCGGGGCGATCTCGTCGTACACGTCACCGGGACCCGGGTTGGTCCCGTCCGTGGTGCCGCCGAGGTGGTGCATCACGCCCCAGACCGCGTTGAGGGCCGTCTGCACGGCGCCCTCGGCCCAGCCGGCGGTCCAGGAGATGTCGTCGCCGGCCAGGAAGATGCCCCGCTTGTCCTCGGGCAGCCGGTCCTGCATGAAGTGGGTGAACAGGCGCCGCTGGTAGCGGTAGTGGCCGGGCAGGTTGGCCTTGAACGCTCCCATGAAGCAGGGCTCGTTCTCCCAGGACACGGTCACCGGGTTGCCGATGACGTGCTTCCTGATGTCGACCTTCGGATAGATCTCGCCGAGCGACTTCAGCATGACCTCCATCCGCTCGTTCGCGGACAGCGGCAGCCACTTCAGGCTGTCGTCGCACCAGGTGTACGACAGGCAGATGACGGCGGGCCTGTCCGGGCCGTCGTCCAGGAGGTAGGTCCCCCGCGTCATGCGGTCGGTGAGCGTCATCGACATGACGTCGCGCCCGCTCTCCTCGTCCTTGTCCAGCCAGAACGGGCGGTCGACCGGCACGAACAGCTTGCTCGACTCCATGTAGTGGGTGCGCTCGATCGCCGTCCAGTGGTCGATCGGGAACAACGAGTCGTCGCAGGCGATCTTCGACAGCAGCATCCAGGACTGCGCGGTGAAGATCGCGGCCCGGTACGTGCGGATGTCACCGTTCGCGTCGGTGACGGTGATCCGGTTGCCCGCGGTCCGGTTGAGGCGGGTCACGGCGGGACGGGGCTCGCCGCCCTCGTGCAGACCGGCGAGCGAGGTGCCGTAGGACCAGTGGACGATCTTCTCCGGCTCGCGCTCCCACAGTCGCAGCGGCAGCTGCTGGGAGCCGCCGACGATGCCGCGGTGGTGATCGTCGGCCTCGGTGTAGACGACGCGGAGGATCTCCAGGATGGAGTTGGGGAAGTCGGTGTCCCAGCCGCCGGTGCCGAAGCCGACCTGGCCGAAGATCTCGCGGTGGCGGAAGGACCGGAAGGCCTCGGAGTCGCAGAGGAAGCCGTAGAAGGTCTGGTTGTCGAGCTTCTCGACGAGCTTCGCCCAGATCTCGCGGATGCGCGGCACATCGCGCTCGCGCATGGCCTGGTTCATGTCGGAGAAGTCGGCGCCCTCCTCGAGGCACTTGTTCCAGGCTGCGGCGACGTCCCGGTAGACCTGCGGCAGGTCGTCGACCGTCTCGGCGTAGTGCGACTCACCCTTGAGGTCGACGACCGTCGAGGGCGTGACCTCGGCGAGGGGGTTGGGGAACGGCCGGGTCTCCAGGCCCACCAGGTCGATGTAGTGCTGGAGGGCCGTGGAGGACGGCGGGAAGCGCATCGCGCCCATCTCGGCGGTCAGCGAGGGGTCGCAGCCGTCGAAGCCCACGGTGCGCAGCCGCCCGCCGATCTGATCGGCCTCGTACACGACCGGCTTGAGGCCCATCTTCATCAGCTCGTACGCGGCGACGATGCCGGACAGTCCGCCGCCGATCACGGCGACCTCCGTGCCGTGCTCGGTCGCCGGGAGCTGGCCGAGGCCCGCCGGGTGGGCGAGGAAGTCGTCGTACGCGTACGGGAAGTCCGGGCCGAACATGGTGATCGGCAGCTGCTGCTCGTCTGCGTGCTCGACGGCGTTGGGCACGGTGGACGTCATGGGGTGCGGACTCCTTGCGACAACGAAGAGACAGGGGAGGAGAGGAGAGGAGAGGAGAGGAGAGGAGAGGAGAGGGGGTCAGACCAGGGACCCGTAGAGGCCGGGGCGGCGGTCCTTCAGGTACGGGTTCGCCTCGCGGGACGCGGCCACGAAGGCGGGGTCCGCGTCGGCGAACACGAGTTCCTCCTCGCGTCCGGCGCGGGCACGGGCGACGCCGTCGGGGCCGGCCAGTGTCGAGAGACCGACGAACTCGAACTCCCCTTCCCGGCCCACCCGGTTGACGTAGGCGACGTACATCTGGTTCTCGAAGGCGCGCACCGGGATCATCGACTCGGCGACGAACTGGAAGGGGTGCATCTGCGCCGTCGGCACCACCAGGAGGCCGGTGCCGGCCAGGGCGTGGGCGCGGACGTTCTCCGGGAACTCGACGTCGTAGCAGATCATGAGGCCGACGGTCAGGCCACCCAGTTCGGCCTGGACGACCGGCTGGTCACCGGGCGTGAAGTGGTCGCGTTCGAAGCAGCCGAAGAGATGGGTCTTGCGGTAGTTCGCGAGGCGGACGCCGTCGGCGGAGATCAGCTGGGCGGAGTTGTACACCGTCTCGCCGTCGCGCTCCGGGTAGCCGTAGGCGACCGCGAGGCCGTGCCGCCCGGCGAGGTCGGCGACCGCGTCAGCGGAGTCGCCGTCGGCGGGCTCGGCGAGGCGGGCGATGTCGTCGCCGATCGCGTAGCCGGTGAGGAACATCTCCGGCGCCACGAGCAGCCCGGCGCCCGCGGCGGCGGCACGGCCGGCGGCCTCGTCGAGAACCTTGAGGTTCTCCACGACCGAGCCGGGCCGGCCGGAGCTCTGGAGCAGGGCGATGCGCATGCGTGTTCCTCACCGGAAGCGGAAGGGTGTGGGGGACACCTAGACGGTACGGTCCGCTGACCAGCGCGGACAAGCGGAAGCCGTTGCGCGCTGGTGAGCGGTTCGTTGCGTGCGCGGGGGGTGTGGCGGCGATTCGTTGCGCGGCCCGGCCCCCGCGGCCATCGGCGCGCGAGGCCGGCCACGCGCCCGTCCCCACCGCCACGCGAGCCCGACCCGGCACCCGCCACCACCACCACGCGAGCCCGACCCGGCACCCGCCACGGAAGCCCGACCCCGCGCCCGCGGCGAGGGCGAGCGCGGAGGCCGTGAGCAGCGCGCCGAACCCGCGGCGGCCCAGGCGTTCGGCCGGGCCGGCGAGCAGGCTTCCGGCGGTGACACCGGCCCAGATCATCACCAGCAGGTAGGGGATGGTCGCGTCGGCGGCGCCGGTGTCGCGTGCCAGCAGCGGGGTGTACTCGTCGAGGGCGCCCCAGACGGCGGCGACGGCCGGGACGAGCAGCAGGGCGCCGCGCACGGAGCGGTCGCGGCGGGCCTCGCCGAGACCGGCCCGCAGGGTGGCCGCCCAGCCCTCACCGTCCGGTACGGCCGTCGCGGGGCCGCGGTGCTCCGGGAAGCGGGTCGCCGTCGCCGCGCAGAGCAGACAGGCCAGCACACTGGCCGCACCGACCGCCGGATAGCCGTACGCCGCGAACACCGGACCGGCCAGGGCCATCGCCGTCATCACCGCGACCTGGCCGGCCGCCTGGGCCCGGCCCATGATCCGGGCGTAGCGGTCCGCCGCGCCGAGGCGCTCCAGCTCCTCGTAGACCAGGGCCTCCAGCGCACCGGACCCCAGCGCCCCGCGCGCGCCCCACAGCACGAAGCCCGCGGCGAAGGCCCAGTAGGACGGGACGAACACCCACAGGGCGAAGCCGGCCGCGCCCAGCAGCGGGCCGAGCCACAGCAGCAGGCGGCGCGAGACGGCGTCCGCCCAGGCACCGGAGGGGACCTCCAGCAGGACGCCGGTCGCCGACCAGAGGACGAACAGCGAGGAGATCTGTCCGACGGACAGCCCTGTGTCGGCGAAGAGCAGCGCGTACACCGGGTAGAGCAGGACGAACTCGTCCAGGAACGCATAGCCGTACAGCGTGGCCGTGAGCCGCCGTACGCCGGGCACGGCGACGGGCACACGCGCAGGTGAGAGAGTCATGAGGCCTTCCCGAAGGGACGTATCGGACACCGGGGGTACGGCGTCCGAGGCGGCCCTCGGGAGGCACGGCTACGGGATCAATGTCGCCAGGTCATGGCATCGAGGGTAGACCCGGGCCCGGCTCGCTCACCAGCCCTTTGCGGGGCGGGCGGCGCTCAGGTCGGTGAGCCGGACGAGAAGCGGCGCAGCAGCGGGGAGAGCACCAGTACGGACTTGGTGCGCTCGACGAACGGCTCCCCCGCGATCCGCTCCAGGACGCGCTCGAAGTGACGCATGTCGGCGGCGAAGACCTGGGCGATCGCGTCCGCCTCCCCGGTGACGGTGGAGGCGGCCACGACTTCCTGGTAGCGCTCCAGGCCCCGCTGGATGGTCTCCGGCGAGGTGTTGCGCCGGCAGTAGATCTCGACGTACCCCTCGGTCTCCCAGCCCAGGGCCGCCGGGTCGACGCGGACCGTGAAGCCGGTGATGGCCCCGGTGGCGCGCAGCCGGTCCACGCGCCGCTTCACGGCGGGCGCGGAGAGGCCGACGAGTTGCCCGATGTCCGCGTAGGAGCGACGGGCGTCCTCGGCGAGGGCGTGCACGATGCGTTCGTCGAGATCGTTCAGCACTGCGGGTCGTTCACTTCACTTCGGATGACGCGAGGCGGGAGCGGCGATGGCCGTAAAGGAAGTAGAACACGAGGCCGACCGCCATCCAGACACCGAAGACCACCCAGGTGACGGCGGACAGGCTGCCCATCATCCAGACGCAGAAGGCGAAGCCCAGCGCGGGCAGCAGGGGCGACAGCGGGACACGGAAGGTGCGGGGCATCTCCGGGCGGGTCCGGCGCAGGATCACGACGGCCACGTTGACCAGTGCGAAGGCGAAGAGGGTGCCGATGCTGGTGGCGTCGGCCAGCTGGCCCAGCGGTACGGCCGCGGCCAGGACGCCGCAGAAGAGGGAGACGATCAGCGTGTTGGCGCGGGGTGCGCCGGTCTTGGGGTGGACGCGGGAGAACACCTTGGGCACGAGCCCGTCCCGGGACATCGCGAAGAGGATGCGGGTCTGGCCGTACAGGACGGTCAGGACGACGCTCGCGATGGCGATGACGGCGCAGAACGCCAGCAGGGTGCCCCAGAACGCCTGGCCGGTGACGTCGCGCATGATCTGGGCGAGCGCGGCCTCGGAGTCGGTGAAGCCCTGCCAGGGCCTGGCGCCCACGGCGACGGCGGCGACGAGGACGTACAGCGTGGTCACGATGACCAGGGACAGCATGATCGCGCGGGGCAGGTCGCGCTGGGCGTTCGTCGCCTCCTCGCCGGCGGTGGAGGCGGCGTCGAAGCCGATGTACGAGAAGAAGAGCGTGGCCCCGGCGGCGCTGACGCCGGCCATGCCGAGCGGCATGAAGTCCTCGTAGTTGCCCGAGCGGAAGCCCTGGACGCCGATCGCGCAGAACATCACCAGCGCTGCGATCTTCACGACGACCATGACGGTGTTGGCGCGGGCGGACTCGCGGGCGCCGCCGAGCAGGAACGTCATCGCCAGCAGGACGACGATCAGGGCGGGCAGGTTGAAGACACCGCCGTCACCGGGCGGGGCGGACAGGGCGGCCGGGATGGTCACGCCGATGGTGCCGTCGAGCAGTTCGTTGAGGTACTCGCCCCAGCCGACGGCGACGGCGGCGACCGACACGCCGTACTCCAGGACCAGGCACCAGCCGCAGATCCAGGCGATCAGCTCACCCATCGTTGCGTACGCATACGAGTAGGAGGAGCCGGCGACCGGGATGGTGCCCGCCAGTTCGGCGTAGGACAGGGCCGAGAAGAGTGCCGTGAGTCCGGCGATCACGAAGGACAGCGTGACGGCGGGGCCGGCTTTGGGGACCGCCTCGCCGAGGACGACGAAGATGCCCGTACCGAGCGTCGCGCCGATACTGATCATGGTGAGCTGCCACAGCCCGAGGGAGCGCCGCAGTGACCCTCCCTCGCCCTGGCCACCCTCGGCGACCAGGTGTTCCACGGGCTTGCGCCGCATGAGGCGCACGCCGAGCCCGGGGGATGCGGGGACGGTGCGGTCGCGCTGCTGCGGGGGTGCGCCTTGGTCGAGCACGCGCTGACTCCTTTGTCGCTGCGAGGTGGAGCGACGGGGACCGGCGGCACCCCTGCGTGAACAGGAACCCACCGAGCGGGGTCCCCGCCACACCTTGTACAGCGCACGACCCTACGAGGCGGAGCGTTGCCGGTGTAATGCAGCAACCTTGCGCGTATCCGCAAGATCGTTGCGTCTATCCCGGCGGGGTGCCTATTCGTTGCGCGGCGACGGCTGTGCACGTCAGGGGCCCCTGACGGGGAGGCGGCACGAAAGAAGAAGCCGCGGGCCCGGCCGGAGCCGGACCCGCGGGAACTCGTCTTCGCGGCGGTCAGCTCCAGCTGGCGTGCAGGGGCTGGCCCTCCGCGTAACCGGCAGCGCTCTGGATGCCGACGATGGCCTTCTCGGCGAACTCCTCCAGGGAGGCGGCACCGGCGTAGGTGCAGGAGGAGCGGACGCCCGCGATGATCGCGTCGATCAGGTCCTCGACGCCCGGACGGGCCGGGTCGAGGAACATGCGGGAGGTGGAGATGCCCTCCTCGAACAGCGCCTTGCGGGCGCGGTCGTACGCCGACTCCTCGGAGGTGCGGTTGCGTACGGCGCGCGCGGACGCCATGCCGAACGACTCCTTGTAGAGCCGTCCGCTCGCGTCCTGCTGGAGGTCGCCCGGGGACTCGTAGGTGCCGGAGAACCAGGAGCCGATCATCACGTTGGACGCGCCGGCCGCGAGGGCCATCGCCACGTCGCGCGGGTGGCGGACACCGCCGTCGGCCCACACGTGCTTGCCGTACTTCCTGGCCTCGGCCGCGCACTCCAGGACCGCGGAGAACTGCGGCCGGCCCACGCCGGTCATCATGCGGGTGGTGCACATGGCGCCGGGGCCGACGCCTACCTTGATGATGTCGGCGCCCGCGTCGATCAGGTCCTTGACGCCCTCGGCGGACACGATGTTCCCTGCGACGATCGGGACCTGCGGGTCGAGGTCGCGCACCAGCCTGATCGCGTTGAGCATCGACTCCTGGTGGCCGTGGGCCGTGTCGATGACGAGGGTGTCGACGCCGGCGTCCAGCAGCAGCTTGGCCTTCTCGGCGAAGTCACCGTTGATGCCGACGGCGGCGGCGATCCGCAGCCTGCCCCGCGCGTCGGTGGCGGGCGTGTAGAGCGTGGCGCGCAGGGCGCCCTTGCGGGTGAGGATGCCGGCGAGCCGGCCGTCCGCGTCGACGGCGGGGGCGTAGCGCCGGTTGGCCGCGTCGAGGGTGTTGAAGGCCTCACGGGGGTCGATGTCCGCGTCGAGCAGCAGCAGGTCCTTCGACATGACCTCGGTGAGCTGCGTGAAGCGGTCGACGCCGCTGAGGTCCGCGTCGGTGACGACACCGACGGGGCGGCCGTCGCCGTCCACGACGACGCCGGCGTTGTGCGCGCGCTTGGGCAGCAGGGCCAGCGCGTCGGCGACGGTCTGGTGCGGGGCGAGCACGATCGGGGTGTCCAGCACGAGGTGGCGGCTCTTGACCCAGGAGATGACGTCGGTGACGACGTCGATCGGGATGTCCTGGGGGATCACCACGAGCCCGCCGCGCCGCGCCACGGTCTCGGCCATCCGTCGCCCGGCGACGGCGGTCATGTTGGCGACGACCAGCGGGACCGTGGTGCCGGTGCCGTCCGGGGAGTTGAGGTCCACGCCCAGACGCGACCCGACCGCACTGCGGCTCGGCACCATGAAGACGTCGTCGTAGGTGAGGTCGTAGGCGGGCTGGATGTCGTTGAGGAAACGCACGTGCTGCACATCCCAGTCGATCAGAGGTGACCCCCGGACCGGCCGGCCAGGGGGCAGAGCACGTACTTCATTGTCCCATGAGAGCCGTCATGCCCGATCCGGGACGATCGTCCAGGCTGGTCAGGAGGGCGTTCGGAGGAACGTCCGAGAGATGCCCACGAGGCCGGACACCGAAGCGCCCGCAGAGCGCCCACCGGCTAGCGCTCCCGCCGAGCCGACTCCCCGAGCGCCCCGCAGAGCCGGCCTGTCGGGCGCACACGAGGCCCACCGGTCGGACACACTCGGTGCCACCGGTCGGGGCACACTCGGTGCCCACCAGTGGGGCGCCGCGCCCGACGCCCGCCGTCCGAACGCACACGACGCCCCACCCATCGGGCACACCACGACGCTCACCGGTCGGAACGCGCCCGATGCCGCCCGCCGAGCCCACGCCGAGCCCGCCGCTCAAACGCCCGAGCCGCCCCCGAGGGCGAGCGCCACCGACAGCTCCGGCGTCCGGTCCACGGCCTGCGCGAACACGTCCTCGGCGACCGCCCACTCCTGCGCGTTCTCCCGCGCGAACGGCCGCCAGCCCCGTACGACGACCAGCAGCCCCCCGTCCGTGCCCTCCGCGGGCCAGACGCCGGGGTCGGACAGGCAGTCGACGAGCGCGTCCCAGTTGCGCCCGAACCACTCGGGCAGGCCCAGAGCACGGGCGGCGCGGTCCATCAGGCCGGCCTTGTCCGTGACCCCGTCGAGGTCCAGTGTGACCACGTGCTGCGTCATCCGCGTACCGCCCTGAACGAGTCGTAGTGATCGTCGGTGTAGTAGATCTCGCCGCCCTGCCCGGTGACGATGCGCCGGGCCCCGCGGTCGCGCGAGCCCGGCGTGGGCACGGTGTACTCGCGGTAGTAGCCCCGCTCGCGCCGGGGCAGCAGCCCCTCGAAGTTGCCGAAGACGGCGCCGTCCCTGGCGTACGGGAAGGGCCCGCCCGCGTCGATGAGGTCCAGGGTCCGCCGGGCCTCGGCCGGCAGCTCGGAGATCGTGACGGTGGCCGGACCGTCCGACCGGGACGGTCCGGTGGAGGGCTCCGTCGTCGTACAGCCCGGCAGCAGCACGAGCAGGCAGGCCGTGAGCAGGATCAGCAGGCCGGGAAGCACACGGGGGACGCACCGCAGCAGCATGCGTCGATGCTGTCACGGCCGTCCCCTCATGACCTGCTGTCGTGGCCGGTCAGACCCCGTCGGGGTCCGCCCGGTTCAGGGCGGGCCTGGGCGGCGGGCCCGCCGTCATCAGGTAGTCCGCGGCCGAGGTGTCCGTCACCAGGCTGGTGACGAGCCCCGAGCGCAGCACCGCGTCGATCGCGCCCGCCTTGCGCTGACCGCCCGCGATCGCGACGACCTCCGGGATACGGCGGAGCTGGTCCGCCTTGACGGTGATGCACCGCTCGCCGAGGTCCCGGCCGACCCGGCGCCCCTCGGAGTCGAAGAGGTGCGCGGACATCTCGGCGGCGACACCGAGCGAGGCGTAGTGCGCCCGCTCCTCGTCGCTGAGCATGTCGTGCACCGTCGAGATGCCCGGCTCCCAGGAGCCGATGGAGACACAGGCGACCGTGACCTTGTCGAAGTACTCGAAGGCGCGGGCGATCCCGGTCTGGTGGCGCAGCGCGATCGCGGTGGCCGCGTCCGGCAGCAGCATCGGCGCGTAGATGGGGTGCGCGTCACCGCCGGACACCTGGGCGGCACGGCGGACGGCCTCGACCGAGCCGCGCTCGGCGGTCCCGGCGTCGTACACGCCCGTCAGCTGCACCACCGTGCAGGGCGGCAGCCGGTCCAGCGCCGCCGCCATGTGGATGGTGGACCGGCCCCAGGCCAGGCCCAGGACGTCCCCCTCGTTGAGCAGCTCGCCGAGCAGGTCGGCGGCCACCTCCCCCAGGTTCTCGGGGTCGGGCGACTCCTCGGCGTCGGCCGGGGACTCGACCACCACTGCGTGCCTGAGGCCGTACCTGGCGCGGAGCGCGTCGGAGCGCTCGGCGTCCAGTTCGGCCGGCACACGGATCTCGATCCGTACGAGATCCCGTTCGAGAGCGGTTTCCAGGACCCTGGCCACCTTGAAGCGGCTGACGCCGAACTCCTCGGCGATCTGGATCTTGGATTTGCCCTCGAGGTAGAAGCGGCGGGCCATGGCCGCCGCCTGCACCAGCTCAGCGGGTCCCATCCGCATGGCTGACCGGCCCGCCGACATACCCGACACGGCGATCTCCTCACTGCTGTTCACACTCTGGATACGCCGTTCATCCTTGCAGATGCGGCGCACTTGATCGGTCCCGATGAAAAGCCGTTCACGTAGCCGTGGTTCAGTGGTCGCACGCCCAGGACGCCTTGGCGGTCGCCGCGTCCGCCTGCGCGCGCAGCGCACGGACCGCCTCGGCCGGGTCCTCGGCGCCGTACACCGCCGAACCGGCCACGAAGACGTCCGCGCCCGCCTCCGCGCAGCGCTCGATCGTCGACGCCGAGACACCTCCGTCGACCTGGAGCCACAGCTGAAGTCCGTGCTTGCCGATCAGCTCCCGGGTGCGGCGGATCTTCGGCAGCATGATGTCGAGAAAGGCCTGGCCGCCGAAGCCCGGCTCGACGGTCATGATCAGCAGCATGTCCAGCTCGGGCAGCAGGTCCTCGTACGGCTCGATCGGCGTCGCCGGCTTCAGCGCCATGGAGGCGCGGGCACCCTTGGCGCGGATCTCGCGGGCCAGCCGCACCGGCGCGGCGGCCGCCTCGACGTGGAAGGTGACGGACGAGGCACCCGCCTCGACGTACTGGGGGGCCCAGCGATCGGGGTCCTCGATCATCAGATGGCAGTCCAGCGGGGTGTCCGTCGCGCGGGCCAGCGACTCCACGATCGGCACGCCGAGCGTGAGGTTCGGGACGAAGTGGTTGTCCATGACGTCGACATGGAGCCAGTCGGCTCCGGCGACCGCCTCGGCCTCGTCCGCGAGGCGGGCGAAGTCGGCGGACAGGATGCTGGGGTTGATCTGCGCGGCCATGCCCCAAGCCTGCCATGCCCCACGGGGGTTAGCGGCATCGGTCCCGAACGGATATCCGGCTCTGTACAGTGCGGGCCGTCGGCGCGCTGTCGCACGGCCGTCGCCCTCGCACCGCTGGCCCGCGGTCAGCCGGTGCGCCGGATGATCGCCAGGTACATCGCGTCGGTCCCGTGCACATGCGGCCAGAGCTGGATGTCGGGGCCGTCACCGAGCGAGGGCACGCCCGGGAGCAGGGGCCGGGCGTCGACGAGTTCGGTCTGCGGGAACTGCTTGAGCAGGTCGGCGACGACCGCCCGGGTCTCGGCGAGATGCGGCGAGCAGGTGGCGTACCCGACGACGCCCCCGACCCGCACGGACTCCAGGGCGGTCCGCAGCAGCCCGCGCTGCAGGGGCGCGAAGCCGTCCAGGTCCTCCGTCTTGCGCCGCCAGCGCGCCTCGGGCCGGCGGCGCAGGGCGCCGAGCCCGGTGCAGGGCACGTCCATCAGCACCCGGTCGAAGGAGCCGGGCCGCCACGGCGGCCGCGTCCCGTCGGCGGTCACGACCTGGTACGGGCCGGGGTTCCCGTCGAGCGCCTTGGCCACGAGCCGTGCCCGGTGCGGCTGCTTCTCCGAGGCCAGCAGCACGGCACCGCGTTCGGCGGCGAGCGCCGCCAGCAGGGCGGCCTTGCCGCCGGGCCCGGCGCACCCGTCGAGCCAGTGCGCGTCACTCCCGTCCAGGGGCGCGTTGGCGAGCGCGAGCGCCACGAGCTGGCTGCCCTCGTCCTGTACGCCCGCGCGCCCGGACCGCACGGCGTCGATCGCGCCGGGCTCGCCGCCTTCGGTGAGCCGCACGGCGTACGGCGACCAGCGTCCGGCGACGGCGGCCTCCTCGTCCATCAGCTCGTCCGTCGTGGACCGTCCGGGCCGGGCGACCAGGGTGACCTCGGGCCGCTCGTTGTCGGCCTTGAGCAGTTCCTCGATGCCGGCCCGGCCGCCGCCGAGGGAGTCCCACAGCGCGGAGACGATCCAGCGCGGGTGCGAGTGGACGAGGGCGAGATGGTCCTCGGGGTCGTCCTCGTAGGGCGGCGCGATCTTCTCGGTCCAGGCGTTGAAGTCGTGCTGAGCGACCTTGCGCAGGACGGCGTTGACGAACTTGGCCCGCCCGTCGCCCAGCACCACCCGCGCCAGCTCGACCGAGGCGGACACGGCGGCGTGCGTCGGGATGCGCGTCCCGAGCAGCTGGTGCGCCCCCAGGCTGAGCACGTCGAGCACCGGCGGGTCCACCTCCCGCAGCGGCCGGTCGACGCACGCGGCGACGATCGCGTCGTACGTCCCCTGCCGCCGCAGCGTCCCGTACACCAGCTCGGTGGCGAGGGCGGCGTCCCGCCCGTCGAAGTCCCCGCTCGCCCGTGCCTTGCGCAGCAGCGGCGGCAGCACGAGGTTGGCGTAGGCGTCCCGCTCGTCCACGGCCCGCAGCACCTCGAAGGCGAGGAAGCGGACGGGGTCCTTCTTGGGCCGACGGTGGGGCTTGCCGGTGGTGCGGGGACGGCTGGGCTGCTCGCTCACGAAAAAGGTGCTCCGGATTGCAGGATGACGGTACGCCCAGCCTACGACGGGCAGACGGGACCCCGGCGCGGGGCGTCACCCCAGGCGGCACTCGCCGGCTACTCCCCGCCTACTCCCCGCCTACTCCCCGGCAGGCTCCCCGACCCGCTCGCCGTCCGCGATGCGCACCCCACGGGCCCAGTCCGCCGCCCGCATCGGCTTCTTGCCCTGCGCCTGCACCCACAGCAGCTCGACGGCGTGCGAACCGGTGCCCACGTGCACGCTGTTCTTGCCGACGGCCAGCTCGCCCGCCGCGAGATCATCGCGCCCGGGCGCCGTCCGCACCTGGATCAGCTTGAGCCGCTCCCCGCGGAACGTCGTCCAGGCACCGGGCGCCGGCGTGCACCCGCGCACCACACGGTCGACGCGCAGGGCGGGAGCGGACCAGTCGACCTGGGCGTACTCGACAGTGATCTTCGGGGCGAGGGTGATGCCGTCCTGAGGCTGCGGTACGGCCTTCAGCGTGCCGTCCTCGATGCCGTCCATGGTGGCCGCGAGCAGACCGGCTCCCGCGAAGGCCAGCCGGGTCAGCAGGTCACCACTGGTGTCGGTGGGCCGGACCTCCTCCGTCACCGTGCCGTAGACGGGTCCTGAGTCGAGCCCCTCCTCGATGAGGAACGTGGAGGCGCCCGTGATCTCGTCACCCGCCATCACTGCGTGCTGCACCGGCGCGGCACCCCGCCAGGCGGGCAGCAGCGAGAAGTGCAGATTGACCCAGCCGCGGGCCGGGATGTCGAGGGCCGCCTTCGGAAGCAGGGCGCCGTAGGCGACGACGGGACAGCAGTCCGGTGCGATCTCCTTGAGCCGCGCCAGGAACTCCGGCTCCCGCGGCCGGACGGGCTTGAGCACCTCGATCCCGGCCTCCTCGGCCCGCTGGGCCACGGGAGAGGCGACCAGCCTGCGCCCCCGGCCCGCCTGCGCGTCGGGTCGCGTGACGACGGCGGCCACCTCGTGCCGCCCGGAGGCGAGCAGGGCGTCCAGAGCGGGAACGGCGACCTCGGGGGTACCGGCGAAGACGAGCTTCATGAGTGGGCACGGGCCTCTCGAAGGAAACGGACGACGGGCGACGCACAAGTTTATTGCGCGAGAAGGAAGAGCCGCCGACGGCGCCGAGCCCCCACGGGAGGGGTTCACTTCACTTCCCTGTCCGGCCGATCGGGCGGTGCGCGGGTGGAAGACGGAAACGGCGAAGGCCGAAGGCCGAGCCGAGACCACGCCGGGGGCGTACGCATATGCCCATACGCCCCCACACCGTGACCAGCGGAGCGCACCCGCGTTGGTCAAGACAGAGTTGACCACACCGGACCGCGCCGACCGCGGCCCGGCCCATATCTCTTCAACGCCGGTTCGAGAGGCTTGTTCATGGCCGACCACGCAACCCACGACGCCCAGGCCCGGGCCAGCCTGCAATTGCTGGTGCGGGACATCGAGCGGGTCCGCCGGCAGGTGGACGCGCTGCGCACCCTCACCGCCCAGCTGGGCAACGTCTACCGCCCCCGCCGCTCCGGCCCGTCCACGGGCTTCGTCGTCTACGGACGCGCCCCCGCCCCGACGGTGCGCCTCGCCCAGGAACTGCGGGACAGTGTCGAGACCCTGGTCACCGCGGCGGTGGACTTCGACCGCTCGCTCGGCTTCTCGTGGGACGCGGTGGGCTCCGCGCTCGGCGTCACCAAGCAGGCGGTCCACCGCCGCTACGGCGCCCGCCGGACCGCCGCTCGGACGGCCGGCGCCACCGCCACGGACGTCGAGCGCACGGTGGCGGAGGCTCCGGCCCCCCGCACGGTCAATGTGGGCGCCGGCGTCTCCGTGGTGCCCACGGTCCCCGCGGCCCGCTCGATGCCGACCCAGCCCACGGGAGGCAGCTCGTCCCTGCGCGAGGAGGCGAGACCGACGGCCTTCCCCGGCCCGCGCAACGGCTGACGGCGCTCCGCCCCCACTGCCCTCTCGGCACCCGCCCGAGAGGGCAGACGCATGTCCGCGGCGCCGACGCCCTCGCCGCGTGGCGGCCCACCGCCGAGGCCGGCGCCGCTGCCCGCCCCGCGCCTCCTGCGACCCTCACCCGATGTCCTGCGGATCGACCCGCACCCACACGGCCCCCGAGCCCTCGCCCCGCGAGCCCGCGGCGCCGCCCCGCGCCGCCATCCGTGCGGCCTGGGCCGTCTTCAGCGCCGCGGCCAGAGCGGCGCCCTTCCCGGGCGGCACCCGGATCAGCGCACGCTCCCACTGCTCGCCGGGCGGCGGCGCCCCCGGCCGACGGGTCCGCCCCTCGGGGGTGACCGGCAGCGGGACGGGCCCGAGCACCTCGGCCTCCGGGGGCAGCTCGACGGAATGCAGGAAGGCAGCCAGCGCGTCCGGCGCCGCGGCGACGGCCGCCATCCGCGACACCGGCGGAAAGCCCAGCTCGGCCCGCTCGGCCAGCTCCCGCACGGCATGTCCGACCGGGTCCCACCGCACCAGCGCCTGCACCGGCCGCAGGGTCGGTTCGGCGACGACGACCACGGTGCCGCCGTCGCCCTGCGGCCGTACCAGCGAGGCGGCGGCGATCCAGCGCCGCAGCGCGTCCTCCCCGGCCCGCAGGTCGGGGCGTCCGACCATGGCCCAGCCGTCCAGCAGCAGGGCTGCCGCGTACCCGCCCTCGGCGACGGGCTCGGCCCCCGGTGTACTCACGACGAGCGCGGGCGTACCCGGCACGGTGTCCAGCACCTGCTCCCGCCCGGAGGTACGCACCGGAACGGCCGGGAAGGCCCGGCCCAGTTCCTCGGCGGTCCGCCGCGCGCCGACCACCTGCGCGCGCAGCCGGAAGCCCCCGCACTCCGGGCAGTGCCAGGCGTTCTCCTCCCGCCCGCACCAGCCGCACGACAGCGACCCGCTGTCCCGCGCCTCCAGGGGCCCAGAGCAGTGCCGGCACCGGGCGGGCGCGCGGCACGTGGCGCACGCCATGCGCGGCACGTAGCCGCGCCGGGGGACCTGCACGAGCACGGGACCGTGCCGCAGTCCCTCACGGACGGCCTGCCAGGCGAGGCTGGGCAGCCGGGCGGCCCGCGCCGCCTCGTCCCGGGCGAGATCCTGGTCCCCCACGGTCCGCACCAGCGGCACGGCCCGGCGCACCTGCTCGCGCCCGGCGACCAGGGGCCGCGCCCATCCGCTCTCGACCAGCTGCGCGCCCTCGACGGTGCAGCTCCAGCCCCCCATCAGGAAGGCACACCCGTCCTGTGCCGCCCGCAGCAGCAGCACGTCACGCGCGTGCGGCTGGGGGGCGTGCAGCTCGCTGTGGCTGTCGTCCCCGTCGTCCCACACGGCCACCAGCCCGAGGTCACGTACCGGGGCGAACATGGCGGCCCGCGTCCCGACGACCGCCCGCACACTGCCGCGCCGCACGGCGAGCCACTCCCGGTACCGCTTCTGTGGCCCGGCGTCGGCGGTGAGCAGCGCATGCCGCCCCTCCCCCAGCAGAGCCGTCAGAGCACCGTCCACCCGCGCGGCGGCCCGTCCGTCCGGTACGACGACGAGGGCGCCGCGCCCCGAGGCCAGCGTGGCGGCGACGGCGCGGGCCAGTTCCTCGCTCCATCCGGAACCGGGCAGGGCGTTCCACACGGCCCGTGGGGCCCCTCCCGAGGCCAGCGCGTCGAGGTACGCGCCCCCGTGCTCATAACGCCCCCAGGACCCCGGCTGTGGCGCCTGGGGCGGCGGAAGCGGCTCGGGCGAGGGCCGCTGCTCGGCACGGGCGCTGCGCGGCGGCACGGCCAGCTGGAGGACGTCCGCCAGGCTCCCCGCGTAACGGTCGGCGACGGACCGCGCCAGCCCCAGCAGCTCCGGGCCCAGGACGGGCTCGGGCGAGACGACCTGGGCGAGGGCGGCCAGCGGTCCCGCGTAGTCCGACTCGGCGAGCCGCTCGACGAGGAACCCGTCGATCAGGCCCCCGCCCTCGCGACGCCCCTCGCGCACCCGTCCGCGCCCTGCCCCGAAGCGCACCCGCACCCGCACGCCCGGCTGGGCGTCCGCGTCCAGCTCGGCCGGGACCGCGTAGTCGAAGTACCGGTCGAGGTGCAGGACTCCCTTGTCGACGAGCACCCGCGCGACCGGCAGCCGCTCGGCCAGCGCGGCACCCCGCCAGGTCCGGGGCTTCGCCCGCGGCGCCTTGGCCTGCCGGACCGTCTCCCGCAGAAGCGCGAGCTGCTCCGGCGGCGCGCCGTCTCCGCCGCCACCGCCGCCCTGCCGCCCGTTCTCGCTGCTCACGCCTGCATTCATACCAAACGCCACTGACAACGGCCCGCGCCGAACGCCCCACCTCTCAGCCCCCGCCCGCGGGGCCGGGCCGCCGGCCGGTCAGCCCCGGCCCGGTGGGCGGGGCCGTACAACGCCGAGGCCCGGCCTCCCTGAGGAGGCCGGGCCCGGAGCGTGCGTCGCGGTCGGGAGCTCAGATTCCCGCCGCCTCCTTGAGCGCGTCCACGCGGTCCGTGCGCTCCCACGTGAAGTCGGGAAGCTCGCGGCCGAAGTGGCCGTACGCGGCGGTCTGGGCGTAGATCGGGCGCAGCAGGTCGAGGTCGCGGATGATCGCGGCCGGACGGAGGTCGAAGACCTCGTCGATGGCCTTCTCGATCTTCTCGGGGTCGATCTTGTGCGTGCCGAACGTCTCGACGAACAGGCCGACCGGCTCGGCCTTGCCGATCGCGTAGGCGACCTGGACCTCGCACCGCGCGGCCAGGCCGGCGGCGACGACGTTCTTCGCGACCCAGCGCATCGCGTAGGCGGCGGAGCGGTCGACCTTGGACGGGTCCTTGCCGGAGAAGGCGCCGCCGCCGTGGCGGGCGAAGCCGCCGTACGTGTCGATGATGATCTTGCGGCCGGTGAGGCCGGCGTCGCCCATCGGGCCGCCGATCTCGAAGCGGCCGGTGGGGTTGACCAGCAGGCGGTAGTTCTCGGTGTCGAGCTTGATGCCCTCGCCGAGCAGCGCCTTCAGCTCCGGCTCCACGACGAACTCGCGGATGTCGGGCGCCAGCAGCGACTCCAGGTCGATGTCGGACGCGTGCTGCGAGGAGACGACAACCGTGTCCAGCCGGACCGCCTTGTCGCCGTCGTACTCGATGGTGACCTGCGTCTTGCCGTCGGGGCGCAGGTAGGGGATGGTCCCGTTCTTGCGGACGTCCGAGAGGCGCTTCGCCAGGCGGTGGGCCAGGAAGATCGGGAGCGGCATCAGCGTCGGCGTCTCGTCGGACGCGTAGCCGAACATCAGGCCCTGGTCGCCGGCGCCCTGACGGTCCAGCTCGTCCTCGTCGCCCTCGACCCGGGTCTCGTAGGCCGTGTCGACGCCCTGGGCGATGTCCGGGGACTGCGCGCCGATGGACACCGAGACGCCGCAGGAGGCGCCGTCGAAGCCCTTCTTCGAGGAGTCGTAGCCGATCTCCAGGATCTTGTCCCGGACGAGCTGCGGGATCGGCGCGTACGCCTTGGTGGTGACCTCGCCGGCGACGTGCACCAGACCGGTCGTGATCAGGGTTTCCACGGCGACCCGGGACGCCGGGTCCTCGCGCAGGAGCGCGTCGAGGATGGTGTCGCTGATCTGGTCAGCGATCTTGTCGGGGTGACCCTCGGTGACGGACTCCGAGGTGAACAGGCGACGGGACACAACGCTCCCTGGGGTTGCAGCGGCTGCTGGCTCATCATGGGCGGGCGCGCCGGGAGCTGCGCCCGGCGTCGTCCGACAACAGTTTATCGGTCACGCTTCACCATCGGCCCACCTGTCTCGCCTCTCGGGAGCCTTGTGACCTGCGGCACAGGCATTCTGCCGAATGCGAGCCTCTGTTGGCCAGGGGCGCACACCCGAACGGGCAAGCTCGGGGAACCGTGACGCGCATCAAACAATCACCGCAGGTGCCGCGTCACCAGGTCCCACACGATTTCGGCCAGGGCTTCCTTGGGGCCGTACGGGACCGGGGTCTCGCTTCCGTCGGCGCCCAGGACGACCGCCTCGTTCTCCTCCGAGCCGAAGGTCTTGCGCTCCCCCACCTCGTTGACCACCAGCAGGTCACAGCCCTTGCGACGGAGCTTGGCCCGGCCGTTGGCCAGCACGTCGTCGGTCTCGGCGGCGAAGCCGACGACGACCTGGCCGGGGCGGGCGCGCTCGGCGGAGATCTCCGCGAGGATGTCCGGATTTCGCAGGAGAACGACGGGGTCCGGATCCTGCCCGTCCTTCTTCTTGATCTTGCCCGTGGCGTAGTTCGCGGGCCGGAAGTCGGCGACCGCGGCGGCCATGACCACCGCGTCGGCGTCGGCCGCCGCCTTCAGCACCGCTTCCCGAAGCTGTACGGCGGTGCCGACCGGGACGACGTCGACGCCCGCGGGGTCGGGCAGCGCGGCGTTGGCCGCGACGAGCGTGACGCGGGCGCCGCGGGCGGCGGCGGTACGGGCGAGGGCGTAACCCTGCTTGCCGGAGGAGCGGTTGCCGAGGAAGCGGACGGGGTCGAGAGGCTCACGGGTGCCGCCGGCACTGACGACGACATGGCGTCCGGTCAGATCCGGTTCCCGTACGCCGCGGGCCAGCACGCGTCGGCAGATCTCGAAGATCTCGGCGGGGTCCGGCAGCCGGCCCTTGCCGGTGTCGACGCCGGTGAGCCGGCCGACGGCGGGTTCGACGACGACGGCGCCACGCCGGCGCAGCGTCGCCACGTTCTCCTGGGTGGCCGGGTGCTCCCACATCTCGGTGTGCATCGCCGGGGCGAAGACGACCGGACAGCGGGCGGTGAGCAGGGTGTTCGTCAGCAGGTCGTCGGCCAGGCCGTGGGCGGCCTTGGCGAGCATGTCGGCCGTGGCGGGGGCGACGACGACCAGGTCGGCGTGCTGGCCGATGCGGACGTGCGGGACCTCGTGGACGTCGTCCCAGACCTCGGTGGAGACCGGGTGGCCGGAGAGGGCGGACCAGGTGGCCGCGCCGACGAAGTGCAGGGCGGAGGCGGTGGGGACGACGCGTACGTCGTGGCCCGACTCGGTCAGTCTGCGCAGCAGCTCGCAGGCCTTGTAGGCGGCGATGCCGCCACTGACCCCCAGCACGACCTTGGGTTTGTCCACCGTCTCTCCCCGACCTCGGAAAACGTACGCCGTGGCTCCCGGCGTACGCGTCCATGCTGCATCATCGCGGGAGCCTGCCCCCCGCACCCCCGAGCAGACCACAGGCCCGGCAGTCGCGCTGCCGGGCCTGTGGAAAAACTCACCGCAAGCTGAAAATACTACTGAGCCGGGCCCTCGATGGCCTCGGACGTCAGCAGACCCGCGTTGATCTCGCGGAGCGCGATCGAGAGCGGCTTCTCGTGGACGTGGGTGTCGACGAGCGGACCGACGTACTCGAGGAGGCCCTCGCCGAGCTGCGAGTAGTACGCGTTGATCTGGCGGGCCCGCTTGGCCGCGTAGATCACGAGGC
This sequence comes from Streptomyces sp. ID05-39B, assembly GCF_033794725.1. Taxonomy (NCBI): domain Bacteria; kingdom Bacillati; phylum Actinomycetota; class Actinomycetes; order Kitasatosporales; family Streptomycetaceae; genus Streptomyces; species Streptomyces sp. ID05-39B. Next base: position 42,443 of record NZ_JARGEF010000019.1, read on the forward strand.
TGTACTTCGAGTCGGTGGCCTCGAGGAGCTCGTCGATCGGCGGGTTGATGATGCCCTCGGGAGCGGAGATGGAAGAGGACACGCTCTACCTTCCGATAGGTGGGAAAAGACGGGCGGTGATCACATGGTCCTGATCACACGACATCCATCAAGGCTAGCAGCTCGCGCGCCACGTCCTCGACGGAGGTGTTGACCAGGGTCTCGTCGAACTCCGGCTCGGCCGCGAGTTCGATCTTGGCCGCGTCCAGGCGGCGTGCGATCACCTCGGGCGGCTCGGTACCGCGGCCGGTGAGTCTGCGCACCAGCTCCTCCCAGGAGGGCGGGGCGAGGAACACCAGCCGGGCCTCCGGCATGGAGCCGCGGACCTGCCGGGCGCCCTGGAGATCGATCTCCAGGAGGACGGGCTCGCCCGCCTCCAGACGATCCAGTACGGCGGCACGCGGGGTGCCGTAGCGATTGCCGGCGAACTCGGCCCACTCCAGCAGCTCGCCGTTGGCGATCAGCTTGTCCATCTCGTCGTCGGTGACGAAGAAATAGTGGACGCCGTGCTGCTCGCCGGGGCGGGGCCTGCGGGTCGTCGCCGACACCGAGAGCCAGACCTCGGGATGTTCTTTGCGCATATGAGCGACGACCGTGCTCTTGCCGACCCCTGAGGGGCCGGAGAGCACGGTCAGCCGCGGACGTGCGTCCGGGGGTTCGGGGGTCGTCCCCCGGGGTGTTACAGCCATGCAGCGATTATTCCAGTTGTCTCGCCGTGCCCGGGACGCTCCGCCCCGAGCACTTCGGACTCACTTGGCCGTGTCGCCGAACTCACGCTCCAGGGACGCGATCTGGTTGGAGCCGAGACCTCGCACTCGGCGACTCTCGGAGATGCCGAGCCGCTCCATGATCTGCTTGGCGCGGACTTTGCCCACGCCCGGCAGGGACTCCAGGAGGGCGGAGACCTTCATCTTGCCGACGACGTCGTTCTCCTGGCCCTGCTTGATCACCTCGTGAAGGGAGGCGCCGGAGTGCTTGAGTCGATTCTTGACCTCGGCCCGCTCCCGGCGAGCCGCGGCGGCCTTTTCGAGCGCGGCTGCGCGCTGTTCGGGGGTAAGGGGCGGAAGAGCCACGCCTACGTCACCTCGGATGTCGAACTGTCGGATACGGACCGGTGAGGAACCTGGTCGCCCCTCACCTGGGGAGCTACGGGCGACACGCTTGCCCGTTCACCCTCCGCTCGGAGACTAGCGGGCAACACCGCCAGAGTCAGCGAGAACAGCGGAAAAGTCCTGGTCAGCCTCAGCCAGGACGGATATTTAAGACAAATTGCCCCGGATTTGAGGATGTATTCAGGCTCAAGTCCGTCCGCGGCCGTCCGACAGAGGTCCCGGTCGGACGGCCTACGGCGTTCAGGCGGCTTCGACCGCGGCCCGCACCTGTTGCGCGAATCGGTCCGCCTGGTCACGCAGCGCGACGATGTCGGGTCCGTGCCGCAGCACTCCGCGGCTGACGTTCGGCACGACGTTGCGCACCGCGGCCCCGAAGACCCGCGGCAGGTCCGCCGGGGTGGCGCCCTGTGCCCCGATGCCGGGGGCGAGGATCGGCCCGTTGATGTCGAGGTCGTACGTCGACAGGTCACCGAGCGTGGCGCCGACGACCGCGCCGAAGGAGCCCAGCGGCTCCTCCCCGGTGTTCTCGGCGGCCAGGTGCGCCAGCATGGTCGCGCCGACGGTACGTCCGTCCGCGCGGACCGCGTGCTGGACCTCACCGCCCTCCGGGTTGGAGGTCAGCGCCAGCACGAACAGTCCTGCGCCGCTCTCGCGCGCGAGTGCCACGGCGGGCGAGAGCGAGCCGTAGCCGAGGTACGGCGAGACGGTCAGCGCGTCCGAGAAGAGCGGGGAGTCCTTGCGCAGGAAGGTCTCGGCGTACGCCGCCATGGTCGAGCCGATGTCGCCGCGCTTGGCGTCCATCACGACCAGGGCGCCGGCCGCCCGCGCCTCCTCGACGGACTTCTCCAGGACGGCGACCCCCCGCGAGCCGAACCGCTCGAAGAAGGCGCTCTGCGGCTTCAGGACGGCGACGCGGTCGGCCATGGCCTCGACGACCGTGCGGCTGAACCGCTCCAGACCGGCGACGGTGTCGTCCAGGCCCCACTCTGAGAGCAGCGAGGCGTGCGGGTCGATGCCGACGCACAGCGGGCCGCGCTCGTCCATGGCACGGCGCAGGCGGGCGCCGAAGGGTTCCAGGGTCATACCGTCTTCCTCACGTCGGCGCCGACCGCGTCGGCGAGGGTGGCGTACGGGCTGGTGCGCAGGCGGGCGGCGAGCCCCTTGTGGACCGCGCGGGCCCAGAAGGGACCCTCGTAGACGAAGGCGCTGTAGCCCTGGACCAGGGTGGCGCCCGCCAGGATGCGTTCCCAGGCGTCCTCGGCGCTCTGGACGCCGCCTACGCCCACCAGGGTGATGCGGTCGCCCACGCGCGCGTAGAGGCGCCTCAGCACCTCCAGGGAGCGCGCCTTGAGCGGCGCCCCCGACAGGCCGCCGGTCTCCTTCACCACAGCGGGGTCGGACGTCAGCCCGAGGCCCTCGCGCGCGATGGTGGTGTTCGTGGCGATGATCCCGTCCAGGCCGAGTTCCACGGCGAGGTCGGCGACGGCGTCCACGTCCTCGTCGGCGAGGTCGGGGGCGATCTTCACCAGCAGCGGCACACGCCGGTGGGCGACCGTACGGTCGGCGGCCTCGCGCACGGCGCTCAGCAGCGGCCGCAGCGCCTCCGTGGCCTGGAGGTTGCGCAGGCCGGGGGTGTTCGGCGAGGAGACGTTGACGACCAGGTAGTCGGCGTAGGGCGCGAGCCGCTCGGCCGACTTCACGTAGTCGGCGACCGCCTCGGCCTCCGGTACGGCCTTGGTCTTGCCGATGTTGACGCCCACGACGGTCCGGAAGACGGGCTCGCGGGAGGCGAGCCGCGCGGCGACGGTCAGCGAGCCCTCGTTGTTGAAGCCCATGCGGTTGATCAGCGCCCGGTCGGCGACCAGGCGGAACAGCCGCTTCCTGGGGTTGCCGGGCTGTGCCTCCCCGGTGACCGTGCCGATCTCGACGTGGTCGAAGCCCACCATCGCCATGCCGTCCACGGCGACCGCGTTCTTGTCGAAGCCGGCGGCGAGCCCGAAGGGGCCGTGCATGCGCAGCCCGAAGGCCTCGGTGCGCAGTTCCTTGTGGCGGGGGGCGAGGGCAGCCGCGAGGAAGGTGCGCAGGCCCGGGATGCGGGCGGCGAGCCGGATCCAGCGGAAGGCCAGGTGGTGGGCCTTCTCCGGATCCATCCGGGAGAAGACCAGGCGGAAGAAGAGCTTGTACATCACTGTGTCCTCATAAAGCAGAGTCCTCATACAGAGGGGGACACCGTTTCCGGTGTCCCCCTCTGGCTGCTAGTCGCGGGCCGCGGTCAGATGCTCGGCGTGTTCCTGGAGGGAACGCACCCCCACATCCCCGTGGTTGAGGGCGTCGATGCCCTGGACGGCGGCGGCGAGCGCCTGGACCGTCGTCAGACAGGGCACCGAGCGTGCCACCGCCGCCGTACGGATGTCGTAGCCGTCGAGACGGCCGCCGGTGCCGTACGGAGTGTTGACGATGAGGTCGACCTGACCGTCGTGGATCAGCTGGACGATGGTCTTCTCGCCGTTCGGGCCCACGCCCTCGGACTGCTTGCGCACGACGGTGGCGGTGAGGCCGTTGCGCCTGAGGACCTCGGCGGTGCCGGAGGTGGCGAGCAGCTCGAAGCCGTGGGCGACCAGCTCGCGCGCCGGGAAGATCATCGAGCGCTTGTCGCGGTTGGCGACCGAGATGAACGCGCGGCCCTTGGTGGGCAGCGGGCCGTAGGCGGCCGCCTGCGACTTGGCGTAGGCCGTGCCGAAGACCGAGTCGATGCCCATGACCTCGCCGGTGGAGCGCATCTCCGGGCCCAGGATGGTGTCGACGCCGCGGCCCGAGGTGTCACGGAAGCGGCTCCACGGCATCACGGCCTCCTTGACGGAGATCGGCGCGTCCAGCGGCAGTTCACCGCCGTCACCGGTCGCCGGGAGCAGCCCCTCCGTGCGCAGCTCTGCGATGGTCGCGCCCAGGGAGATCCGGGCGGCGGCCTTCGCGAGCGGCACCGCGGTCGCCTTCGAGGTGAAGGGGACGGTGCGCGACGCGCGCGGGTTGGCCTCCAGGACGTAGAGGATGTCGCCGGCCATCGCGAACTGGATGTTGATCAGTCCGCGGACGCCCACCCCGCGCGCGATGGCCTCCGTGGAGGCCCGCAGGCGCTTGATGTCGAAGCCGCCGAGGGTGATCGGGGGCAGGGCGCACGCCGAGTCGCCGGAGTGGATGCCGGCCTCCTCGATGTGCTCCATGACGCCGCCGAGGTACAGCTCCTCGCCGTCGTAGAGCGCGTCGACGTCGATCTCGATGGCGTCGTCGAGGAAGCGGTCGACGAGGACCGGCCGGGTGGGGCTGATCTCGGTCGACTCGGCGATGTAGGAGGACAGCCGGGTCTCGTCGTAGACGATCTCCATGCCTCGCCCGCCGAGGACGTACGACGGCCGGACCAGGACCGGGTAGCCGATCTCGTCGGCGATGGCCTTGGCCCCGGCGAAGGTGGTGGCGGTGCCGTGCTTCGGGGCCGGCAAACCGGCCTCGGCGAGGACGCGTCCGAAGGCGCCCCGGTCCTCGGCCGCGTGGATGGCCTCGGGGGGCGTGCCGACGATCGGTACGCCGTTGTCCTTGAGGGCCTGTGCCAGGCCCAGCGGGGTCTGGCCGCCGAGCTGGACGATCACACCGGCGATCGGGCCGGCCTGCGCCTCCGCGTGGACGATCTCCAGCACGTCCTCGAGCGTCAGCGGCTCGAAGTACAGGCGGTCGGAGGTGTCGTAGTCGGTGGAGACGGTCTCCGGGTTGCAGTTGACCATCACCGTCTCGTACCCGGCGTCGGACAGCGCGAAGGAGGCGTGGACGCAGGAGTAGTCGAACTCGATGCCCTGGCCGATGCGGTTCGGGCCGGAGCCCAGGATGATGACGGCCGGCTTCTCGCGCGGCGCGACCTCGCTCTCCTCGTCGTAGGAGGAGTAGAAGTACGGCGTCCGCGCGGCGAACTCGGCGGCGCAGGTGTCGACCGTCTTGTAGACCGGGCGGATGCCCAGCGCGTGCCGGACCTCGCGGACGACGTCCTCGCGCAGGCCGCGGATCTCGGCGATCTGCTGGTCGGAGAAGCCGTGCCGCTTGGCCTCGGCGAGCAGGTCGACGTCGAGGCGGTCGGCGGCGGCCAGGCCGTCCGCGACCTCCTTGATCAGGAACAGCTGGTCGACGAACCAGGGGTCGATCTTCGTGTACTCGAAGATCTCCTCGGGGGTGGCGCCGGCGCGGATGGCCTGCATGACGGTGTTGATGCGGCCGTCGGTGGGGCGGACGGCCTCCGTCAGCAGCTGCTGCTTGTCGCCGGGCTCGCCGACGAAGGTGAACTGGCTGCCCTTCTTCTCCAGCGAGCGCAGCGCCTTCTGGAAGGCCTCGGTGAAGTTGCGGCCGATGGCCATGGCCTCGCCGACGGACTTCATGGTGGTCGTCAGCGTGGAGTCCGCGCTCGGGAACTTCTCGAAGGCGAAGCGCGGGGCCTTGACGACCACGTAGTCGAGCGTGGGCTCGAAGGAGGCCGGGGTCTCCCTGGTGATGTCGTTGGGGATCTCGTCGAGGGTGTAGCCGACGGCGAGCTTGGCCGCGATCTTGGCGATCGGGAAGCCGGTCGCCTTGGAGGCCAGCGCCGACGACCGCGACACGCGCGGGTTCATCTCGATGACGATGATCCGGCCGTCCTCGGGGTTCACCGCGAACTGGATGTTGCAGCCGCCGGTGTCGACGCCGACCTCGCGGATGATCGCGATGCCGATGTCGCGCAGCCGCTGGTACTCGCGGTCGGTCAGCGTCATCGCCGGCGCTACGGTGATGGAGTCACCGGTGTGGACGCCCATGGGGTCGAAGTTCTCGATGGAACAGACGACCACGACGTTGTCGTTCTTGTCGCGCATCAGCTCCAGCTCGTACTCCTTCCAGCCGAGGATGGACTCCTCCAGGAGCACCTCGGTGGTCGGGGAGAGCGTGAGCCCCTGACCGGCGATGCGCCGCAGCTCCTCCTCGTCGTGGGCGAAACCGGAGCCGGCGCCGCCCATGGTGAAGGAGGGGCGGACGACGACGGGGTATCCGCCGAGCGTCCCGACGCCCGCGATCACGTCGTCCATGGAGTGGCAGATCACGGACCGGGCGGACTCGCCGTGCCCGATCTTCTCGCGGACGGCCTCGACGACGCCCTTGAACAGGTCGCGGTCCTCGCCCTTGTTGATCGCCTCGACGTTGGCGCCGATCAGCTCGACGCCGTACTTCTCCAGCACCCCCTGCTCGTGCATGGAGATCGCGGTGTTGAGGGCCGTCTGGCCGCCGAGCGTCGGCAGCAGGACGTCGGGCCGCTCCTTGGCGATGATCTTCTCGACGAACTCGGGGGTGATCGGCTCGACGTAGGTGGCGTCGGCGATCTCCGGGTCGGTCATGATCGTCGCCGGGTTGGAGTTGACGAGGATCACGCGCAGGCCCTCGGCCCGCAGGACGCGGCACGCCTGGGTGCCGGAGTAGTCGAACTCGGCGGCCTGTCCGATGACGATCGGGCCGGAGCCGATGACCAGGACGGACTGGATATCGGTGCGCTTAGGCACGCTGGCCCTCCATCAGGACTGTGTTCATCAAAGAGGTGAAGCGGTCGAACAGGTAGGCGGCGTCGTGCGGGCCCGCTGCCGCTTCGGGGTGGTACTGGACGGAGAAGGCCGGCTGGTCGAGCAGCTGGAGCCCCTCGACGACGTTGTCGTTGAGGCAGACGTGCGAGACCTCGACGCGGCCGAACCTGGTCTCGCTGACCTTGTCGAGCGGCGCGTCCACGGCGAATCCGTGGTTGTGCGCGGTGACCTCGACCTTGCCGGTCGTACGGTCCTGGACGGGCTGGTTGATGCCGCGGTGGCCGTACTTCAGCTTGTAGGTGCCGAAGCCGAGGGCGCGGCCGAGGATCTGGTTGCCGAAGCAGATGCCGAACAGTGGTGTCCGGCGCTCCAGCACCTCGGTCATCAGGGCCACGGGTCCGTCGGCGGCGGCCGGGTCGCCGGGGCCGTTGGAGAAGAACACGCCGTCGGGGCTGACGGCGTAGACCTCTTCGGCGGTGGCCGTCGCGGGCAGTACGTGGACCTCGATGCCGCGCTCGGCCATGCGGTGCGGGGTCATGCCCTTGATGCCGAGGTCGATCGCGGCGACGGTGAACCGCTTCTCGCCGACGGCCGGGACGACGTACGCCTCCCGGGTGGCGACCTCCTCGTAGAGGCTCGCGCCCTTCATGTGCGGCTGGGCCTGCACGCGGGCGAGCAGCTCGGGATCGGCCGCGATCGCCTCGCCGGAGAAGACGCCGGCGCGCATGGAGCCGCGCTCGCGCAGATGGCGGGTGAGGGCGCGGGTGTCGATGCCGGAGATGCCGACCACGTTCTGGCGGACCAGTTCGTCGTCCAAGGAGCGCTGGGAACGCCAGTTGGACGGCACGCGCGCGGGGTCGCGCACGACGTAGCCGGAGACCCAGATGCGGCCCGACTCGTCGTCCTCGTCGTTCCAGCCGGTGTTGCCGATCTGCGGGGCGGTCGCCACGACGATCTGGTGGGCGTAGGAGGGGTCGGTCAGGGTCTCCTGGTAGCCGGTCATGCCGGTGGAGAACACCGCTTCGCCGAAGGTCTCCCCCACGGCCCCGTAGGCACGGCCGCGGAAGATCCGGCCGTCCTCCAGGACGAGTACGGCGGGAGCCGCCTTGTGCCTCTGCGAGGCGATCCCCTGGATGGAGGTCGTCATCGTGCGCCTTCCGTTTCCCTCTTGTTGATCATGGAGTTGATGGTGTCGACCCACTCGGTGTGCTCGGCCGCGTGGTCCGAACGGAACCCGGAGTCGATCAGCGTGCCGCCGTGTTCCCAGGTCACCAGGAGCAGTCCGCCCTCGGTGAGGACCTTGCCCGCGATGCCCTTGCCGAGGACCGCCTCGCGCAGCGCCCCGGCCGGGACGAAGAAGTCGCTCGCGCCGGGGCGTACGACGTCCAGGCCCGCGTCCGTCAGGGTGAGCTGGACCCGGCTGCGGGTGCCCAGGCCGTGCGCGACGATGCGGTCGAGCCACTGCCCGGCGGTGGTGGAGCCGTGGTAGCGGCCGCTCATACTCAGTCTCGCCGGGCCGAGGTCGTCCGGCGCGGTGGGCAGCTCCGGCAGGTCGCTCTGGAGCGTGCCGCGCCACTTCCAGCCCTCGCGCATCAGCCAGTAGACGAGCGCGACGAAGAGGCCGAGGCCGACGACCCAGCCGATGCGGGCGGCCCAGTCGGTCACTTCGGCCGATTCCTTCTGGGCCGCGAGCAGGATTACAGGTGTCACGTGAGCTTCCCGTCGACGAGCGTGGCCTTGCCCCGGAGCCAGGTGTGCGTCACACGGCCCGGCAGCTCGCGCCCCGCGTACGGGGTGTTCCGGCTGCGCGAGGCGAAGCCCGCGGGGTCCACCGACCCACGGTATGCCGTGTCGACCAGCGTGAGGTTGGCGGGCTCACCAGCCGAGACGGGGCGTCCGTGGCCCTCGGCCCGGCCGATGCGGGCGGGCGCGTGCGACATGCGGTCGGCGATCCCGGCCCAGTCCAGCAGGCCCGTCTCCACCATCGTCTCCTGGACCACCGACAGGGCGGTCTCCAGGCCGACCATGCCCATGGCCGCGGCGGCCCACTCGCAGTCCTTGTCCTCGTGCGGGTGCGGGGCGTGGTCGGTGGCGACGATGTCGATCGTGCCGTCGGCGAGCGCCTCGCGCAGGGCGTGCACGTCACGCTCGGTGCGCAGCGGCGGGTTCACCTTGTAGACCGGGTCGTAGGAACGCACCAGCTCGTCGGTGAGGAGGAGGTGGTGCGGGGTGACCTCGGCGGTGACGTCGATGCCGCGGGACTTGGCCCAGCGGACGATCTCGACGGACCCCGCGGTCGACAGGTGGCAGATGTGGACGCGGGAGCCGACGTGCTCGGCGAGCAGCACGTCCCGCGCGATGATCGACTCCTCGGCGACGGCCGGCCAGCCCCCGAGACCCAGCTCGGCGGAGACGATCCCCTCGTTCATCTGGGCGCCCTCCGTCAGCCGCGGCTCCTGCGCGTGCTGGGCGACGACCCCGCCGAAGGCCTTCACGTACTCCAGGGCCCGGCGCATCATCACGGCGTCGTCGACGCACTTGCCGTCGTCGGAGAAGACGGTGACCCCGGCGGCCGACTCGTGCATGGCGCCCAGCTCGGCGAGCTTCCTGCCCTCCAGGCCGACGGTGACGGCGCCGATGGGCTGCACATCGCAGTAGCCGTGCTCCCGGCCCAGCCGCCAGACCTGCTCGACGACGCCGGCGGTGTCCGCGACGGGAAAGGTGTTGGCCATGGCGAAGACGGCCGTGAAGCCGCCGCTCGCGGCCGCCCGGGTGCCGGTCAGGACGGTCTCGGAGTCCTCGCGGCCCGGCTCGCGCAGATGGGTGTGCAGGTCCACCAGGCCCGGCAGCAGCACCTTGCCGTCGGCCTCGACGACCTCGGCGCCCTCGGCGGACAGCCCGCTGCCGACGGCCTCGACGACCTCGCCGTCGATCAGGACGTCCTGGGGCTCGCCGCCGAGCACCCGCGCACCACGGATCAGGATCTTGCTCATGGTCGTTACTTCTCCTCGGTGGTACGGGCGTGGGCGACGGCGGGTTCGTTCCCGCCCAGGAGCAGGTAGAGGACGGCCATCCGGATCGACACTCCGTTGGCGACCTGTTCGACGACGGTGCAGCGGTCCGAGTCGGCGACCTCGGCGGTGATCTCCATGCCGCGGACCATCGGGCCGGGGTGCATCACGATGGCGTGTTCGGGCATCCGCGCCATCCGCTCCCCGTCGAGGCCGTAGCGCCGGGAGTACTCACGCTCGGTGGGGAAGAACGCGGCGTTCATCCGCTCGCGCTGGACGCGCAGCATCATCACGGCGTCGGACTTGGGCAGCGTGCTGTCGAGGTCGTAGGACACCTCGCAGGGCCAGGTCTCGACGCCGACCGGCACCAGGGTGGGCGGGGCGACGAGGGTGACCTGGGCACCGAGCGTGTGCAGCAGGTCGACGTTGGAACGGGCGACCCGGCTGTGCAGGACGTCGCCGACCAGGGTGATGCGCTTGCCCGACAGGTCCTGGCCGAGCCCCGCGTCCCGGCCGACGAGCCGGCGGCGCATGGTGAAGGCGTCCAGCAGGGCCTGGGTGGGGTGCTGGTGGGTGCCGTCACCGGCGTTGATGACGGCGGCGTCGATCCAGCCGGAGGTGGCGAGGCGGTACGGCGCTCCGGAGGCGCCGTGCCGGATGACGACCGCGTCGACGCCCATGGCCTCCAGGGTCTGGGCGGTGTCCTTCAGGGACTCGCCCTTGGACACGCTGGAGCCTTTGGCGGTGAAGTTGATGACGTCCGCGGACAGACGCTTCTCGGCCGCCTCGAAGGAGATCCGGGTCCGGGTGGAGTCCTCGAAGAACAGGTTGACGATCGTGCGGCCGCGCAGGGTCGGCAGCTTCTTGATGGGCCGGTCCGCCACCCGGGCCATCTCCTCGGCGGTGTCGAGAACATGGACGGCGTCGTCGCGGGTGAGGTCGGCGGCCGAGATGAGATGACGCTGCATCTGTCAGGCTCCGTAGGACAGGAGGGAGTTTTCGGGCATGCGGGCGCGTGGGGGCACGCACTCGGGGACGTACGGCGGAGTGCTAGTGCTGCGCGCCCGGCGCGGTCTGCCGGACACCGAGCAGCACGGTGTCGCGACCGTCCTCCTCGGCCAGCTGGACCTTGACCGTCTCCCGCAGCGACGTGGGGAGGTTCTTGCCGACGTAGTCGGCGCGGATGGGCAGTTCGCGGTGACCGCGGTCGACGAGGACCGCGAGCTGCACCGCGCGGGGGCGCCCGATGTCGTTCAGGGCGTCGAGGGCGGCGCGGATGGTGCGGCCGGAGAAGAGCACGTCGTCGACGAGGACGACCAGCTTGCCGTCGATCCCGTCACCGGGGATCTCCGTGCGGGCCAGCGCGCGCGGCGGATGCATGCGCAGGTCGTCGCGGTACATGGTGATGTCGAGGGAGCCGACCGGGATCTTGCGGTCGGTGATCTGCTCGAGCTTGGCGGCGAGCCGGCGGCCGAGGAAGACGCCCCGGGTCGGGATGCCGAGGAGCACCACGTCGTCGGCGCCCTTGGCGCGTTCGACGATCTCGTGGGCGATGCGGGTCAGCACCCGCGCGATGTCGGGGCCTTCGAGTACGGGCCGCGCGTCCTGCGTGCCGTGCGAGCCCTGTGGGTCCTGGCTGTCCTGCGGGTCCTGCATGTCGTGCATGTCCATATGAAACGGACCTCCTTCTCCGCCTCACGGGACGGACGTTAAAGGACGTCGGATTTGCGCCATCCACGGTAGCAGGCCGGGAGGACGCCCCCGTTCACCCTATTGGCTCAATCGGCCACGGATACCACGGAAGAGTCGGTGTGGACCATTCGGCTTGACGCAGAAGAATCACGCTGCGTAACCTCACAGTGAGTTACCAGCCGCGCGGCATGGAAACCCAACCCAGTCGCGTCGACCCAGTGCCGGGGAGCTATATGTCCAGCGAATACGCCAAACAGCTCGGGGCCAAGCTCCGGGCGATCCGCACCCAGCAGGGCCTTTCCCTCCACGGTGTCGAGGAGAAGTCCCAGGGACGCTGGAAGGCGGTCGTGGTCGGTTCGTACGAGCGCGGCGACCGCGCCGTGACCGTCCAGCGCCTTGCGGAGCTGGCTGATTTCTACGGGGTTCCCGTGCAGGAGCTGCTCCCGGGCACCACTCCGGGCGGGGCCGCCGAGCCGCCGCCGAAGCTGGTCCTGGACCTGGAGCGGCTGGCCCACGTGCCGGTCGAGAAGGCCGGTCCCCTCCAGCGGTACGCGGCCACGATCCAGTCGCAGCGCGGCGACTACAACGGCAAGGTGCTCTCGATCCGCCAGGACGACCTGCGCACCCTCGCCGTCATCTACGACCAGTCGCCCTCGGTCCTGACCGAGCAGCTGATCAGCTGGGGCGTGCTGGACGCGGACGCGCGTCGCGCGGTCTCCCACGAGGAGGGCTGAGCGCCTGGCGGCGCCTCAGCAGAAACGTACCGCCGGGGCGGCCGGACCGAGAGGTCCCGGCCGCCCCGGCGGCTTTCTGCGGGCCTCTCGGGGCCGTGGGCGCCCCAGAGGCGCGGAGGGCCGGGAAAATGCCTCAGGGCCCGTGGACAGCACGTCCACGGGCCCTGAGGCATCGGTGGTGCCTCTCACGCCTCCCGGCGCAGCGAGGGCTTCAGCTCCTTGAACCGGCCGAGCAGGCCGTTCACGAACGAGGGCGACTCGTCCGTGGAGAACTCCTTCGCCAGCTGCACCATCTCGTCGAGGACGACGGCGTCCGGGGTCTCGTCGACCCAGATCAGCTCGTACGCGCCGAGCCGCAGGATGTTGCGGTCGACCACCGGCATCCGGTCGAGCGTCCAGCCGACCGAGTACTGAGAGATCAGCTCGTCGATGCGCCGCTGGTGCTCGGCGTATCCCTCGACCAGCTGCATCGTGTACTCGCTCACCGGAGGCTGCCGGGTGTCGGCCCGGGAGAGCCGGATCCAGTCCGCGAGGACCGTCAGGACATCGGCGCCGCGCTGGTCGCCCTCGAAGAGGATCTGGAAGGCGCGCTTACGGGCCGTGTTGCGGGCAGCCACGGTTAGCTGTTCACCCGGCCGAGGTAGTCGCTCGTACGGGTGTCGACCTTGATCTTCTCACCGGTGGTGATGAAGAGCGGGACCTGGATCTGGTGACCGGTCTCCAGGGTCGCGGGCTTGGTGCCACCGGTGGAGCGGTCGCCCTGGAGGCCGGGCTCGGTCTCCTGGACGACGAGTTCGACGGCGGCCGGCAGATCGACGAAGAGCACTTCGCCCTCGTGCTGCGCGACGGTGGCCGTGAAGCCCTCGATCAGGAAGTTGGCGGCGTCGCCGACGGCCTTGCGGTCGACCATCAGCTGGTCGTAGGTCTCCATGTCCATGAAGACGAAGTACTCGCCGTCCATGTAGGAGAACTGCATGTCGCGCTTGTCGACAGTGGCCGTCTCGACCTTGACGCCGGCGTTGAAGGTCTTGTCGACCACCTTGCCGGACAGCACGTTCTTGAGCTTGGTGCGCACGAAGGCCGGGCCCTTGCCGGGCTTGACGTGCTGGAACTCGACGACGGACCAGAGCTGGCCGCCTTCGAGCTTGAGCACCAGGCCGTTCTTGAGGTCGTTCGTGGAAGCCACGGTTGCGGAATCTCCTGGACTGACGTGGACGACCACGGGGGCACGCACCTGCCTGTAGCTATAGTGCGAGCAGCTCCTTGGTCGTGATGGTGAGTAGCTCGGGTCCGCCGTCCGCCTCGGGGCGTACGACGAGCGTGTCATCGATCCGGACACCGCCCCGGCCCGGGAGGTGAACCCCCGGTTCGACGGTGACCGGCACGCAAGCGTCCAGTTTACCCATGGCCGCGGGACCCAGCTGCGGGTCCTCCTCGATTTCGAGTCCCACACCGTGCCCGGTCAGTACCGGAAGGCCCTCGGCGTACCCCGCGCAGTCCAGTGCCTGGCGTGCCGCACGGTCCACGTCCCGGTACGCGGCACCGGGCACCAGACTCTCGCGTCCGGCCCGCTGAGCGGCGAAGACGAGGTCGTACAGCTCGATCTGCCAGTCCGCGGGAGAGGTCCCGATGACGAACGTACGGCCGATCTCGCAGCGGTAGCCGCGGTATGTCGCACCGAGACAGACGGACAGGAAATCGCCCTCCTCCACCCGTCGGTCGGTGGGCCGGTGCCCACGCCGGCCCGAGTTCGGGCCCGTGCCGACGGAGGTGACGAAGGCGGGGCCGTCGGCACCGTGGTCGACGAGGCGGCGCTCCAGTTCCAGGGCGAGGTGGCGTTCGGTGCGGCCGACCAGGATGGACTCCAGCAGCTCCCCCAGGGCCTGGTCGGCGATCTCGGCGCCGATGCGCAGGCAGGAGATCTCCTCCTCGTCCTTGACGACCCTCAGCTGCTCGACGGCTCCGCCCAGGTCGGCCAGGCGCAGCCGGGGCGCGACCGACCGCAGGGCGCGATGACGGGCCACCGTGAGGTGGTGCTCCTCGACCGCGAGGGAGTCGCCGCCGCGGTCCGTGAGGAGGCCTGCGGCGGCCACGGCGGGGTCGCCTCCGGAGCGGGACAGGACCTGGACCTTCAGGGCCTCGTCGGGCCTGCCCTCGTGGGGCCGGTCGTCGGGCGGGCCTGTGCAGACGAGGAGGTCCTCGTCCGCGCCCAGCAGCAGGACGGCGCCTTGGGGCGCCGCACCCGCGAGGTATCTCACATTGGCGGGACGGGAGATCAGCGCGCTCGCGCTGCCGCCGGCGCTGCACCGTTCCCTCAGCCGTCTGCGGCGAACCGCGTACACCTCTGACATGAGTCGAGCCTAGGAGGAATGACCGGTTTGTGCTGGTTGGGCTGCGCCGAGCGGGGTGGCACGGGCGGGACGGGCCTCCCCGCCCGCCGACCGCGCTCCCTGATCACCAGCTCGGTGGGCTCGCTATCGCCCTCGCCAGCACGTCGTCCAGGATGCGTGCCGTGGTCGGCACGTCGAGCTGGGAGTTGTCGATGATCGGCAGGCCGGAGCCGTACCAGCCGGCCATGCGGCCGTGGATGCGGGCGACCTCCTCGTCGGCGAGGCGGCGATTGCCCGAGCGTTCCGCGTTGCGCTCCAGGACGACCTCCAGGCCGGGGAGCAGGACGACCGGGAGCAGGCCGGGCCCCACGTGCCGTTTCCAGCCACCGAGTCCGACGGCCGGGCGGTCGGGGAAGATCGCGTCGTCGAGGATGCACGAGATGCCGTTGGCCAGGAAGTTGCGTGCGGCGAAGCCGCAGGTGCGGCGGGCCAGGCGGTACTGCGCCTCGGAGTGGTCGTTCCAGCCGGACTGGGGGTCGGCGAAGCCGGAGCGCACCCATTCACGGACGTCGTCGAGGCTGATGTGGGCGGTGGGCACCCGGCGGTGGTCGGCCCAGAACTTGGCGACGCTGGTCTTCCCCGC